>JAOUPJ010000214.1 GCA_029879945.1 Gammaproteobacteria bacterium | reverse complement strand
GTTTTGGATACGTTCCATCGCGCGTAAATGTTGATTAAAAAACTGCCAAAAATCTGTTACATCGATAATGAAAGCACCAAGCCCTTTCATGTTCGACGTTTGCTGAAGGAAATTGCCCACGAGGTGGATTTCTTCTCCAACTCGCAAGAGGCCAAGGCAGCAATTCGAACCACGGATTATCCCTTGTTGATCGTGAATGGCTCCCAATCCCGAATTGCAGATGGCACCCTCAAAACACTATTGGGTGAAATCAAGCAACTCCTGCAACAGAGCGAGGATAGTACCCGCATAGCGGCACTCACGGATTCCACCAATAAGGAAACACTCAAGATCTTACAGCACATGGGCGTTAGCATTGCGCTGAAGCAACCTGTTTCCGAAGCACAGCTTGAAAAAATGCTCCACCATACACGACAGGAAAACTCGCCTTTCCTTACCTTGATCGACGAATTAGGTAACACGAATCAGACAGCAACTGAAACGGTAACGGAAACCGTTACTACACAGCCTAGGCAAGAACCAGTCAGCGCGTCTCAAAAAAAAGCCGAGTCCGTGGCAAAGGTGGAAACGGTTGTCCGGAAAAAGGCCGTCGAGACCAAATCAGCTCCGCAAAAAAAACCTGTTCAGAAAGAGAAGAAAAAAGGAGTAGGGCCACTATTAATACTAGGCCTTGGTTTGGGCCTGCTCATAGGCCTGGGTGTTTTTTGGAACACATTTCAGAATCTGACGGAGCCTAAAATAACGACCGTTTTGCGCGGACCCATAGAAGAACGGGTTTTGTTAGACGGGATTGTCGCGCTCAAAGGGGCCAGTGATGTGTTTGCGCAAAGCGATCAGCGCGTGAAATCCATTGAGGTTTCAGACGGCACCAAAGTGAAAAAGGGTGATGTCATTCTGCGCTTCGATGCCAGTGATTTTGAGCAGAGTGTGAATCGAAGCCAGTCTCGTCTACGCAAACTAAAGAACAAAATTGACAAGAGCGCGGACCGTGTCAAGCGAATGAAAGAGGCGCTGGAATTTGGCGCGGTGTCTGAGCGCAGTGTACAGGATGCACAAACAGAGCTGGACAAATTGTTGGCCGAGAAACGAACCTTGGAGAGTCGCGTGCGTTCTGCGCAGAGCAATCTGCAACAGCTGGAACTGGTGGCACCCGGTGGAGGTATTGTTACAAAGGTTAAGACCAGTGTGGGTGCCAAGATCAGTGCCGGTGATCTGCTTTATTCTTTTGCCAGTGAAGAAGAAAAAGAACTGAAAATCGTGGTACCACAAAACCGCGCCACACTTTTTCAGATTGGGCAGCCGGTGCAGATGCAAGCCCATCCCAATTGGCGTGGACAACTCGCACGATTTGTTAAAAAAGATGGCGTGATTGAAGCGGCTTATCTGAGTTTGGGCACGCTGAGCAAGATTGTTTCAGTGGGTGAACAACTCAAGGTGGACGTGTTTCTGGGTAAAAACCCTGATGCCTTATTGGTGCCGCGTGCTACCGTTTACCGTCAGGGAGAGACATGGTTTGTGGCCGTGGTGGAACAAGGAAAGGCGCGACACAAAGTTGTAGATCTGGGACTTCAGAATCTCACCCATGTGCAAGTCCTCAGCGGATTGCGTGAAGGACAGAGCCTGGTGGTGGGTGAGGGTGGTGTGCCCGAAGAAGGGAGCCGTGTGCGGCAACCCGTGCAGTAGTGATTGCTTAACGCGGTACTGAAATAGAGGTATTGTTTAAGGCTGCGATATACGATTTTTCGTTAATACTAAAAGCGTCCATGACCACACCAATGGGTGGGTAAATCCACATGCGTCCGGAGATGTTGGAATCACTAATGGTCAGAGAAACAGGCGTGAAGTTGAACCCTGTCAAAAAATGAAACGAATAATCAAATAACACGGATTCAAACGTGGCGTATTCGGTCTCTTTGGATTCGATTCCCAAGTATTGCAGCTTATATTCAGCCTGACCCAGTAATTCACAATCTGTCTCCGAGCGACAGGCATGGACATCATAGGTATAGGTGTTGGAACTGCTTTCATTGATGGGAGACGTGATCCAGGTTTCGCCCATAGTTACCGTAGTGTTAGGAATTTCCTTACCCGTTTTTGGAGCCATCCAAAGCGTGGCACCATTGTCTGCATCGAAGGCGAAAATTTTCAAACTGCCCTGTGCATCCTGTAGAAAATGTTTTTCGATAAACTGGGTGTTGCTACCGCCCCCTTTTATCTCGCTGGACATCAATAGACCACCGCTCAAGTCCCCGCCTACATTCTGGGGAATGTTGAGCGTGGAAGGTAGCCAGCGCGTCTCCATGGTACCCAGGTTTGCACTCCCTGAGATGGAGATTGAGTACGTAAGGGTATCTCCCGCCTGGTACTGTCGCAGGTTCAAGTCATTTAAAGAGAACGTGGGTTTTTCATCGCCACTGCCGCAGGCGTTGAGCAATATAATTGCGAAGATCCCTAGTGTTTTTTTCATCCCAGTTTTTGTGCCCTTCGTTCTTGACGCTTTTTCCATCCACGCACCACGAACATTCTCCATGCCACTCTCATCCCTATGTGACCAAGAATAGAGGAAGCGACACCGACTACGGCACAGCCCAATAGAAAGGGTTCCCAGATGCGCAGCAACCCGGTCTTTAGCCACTCATAGGAAAGCTCAAATTCAATGTGCTGCACAGGCACATCCACAATCCAGGCCCCGATCAGGTAGGCAAAATAAAACATGGGGGGCATGGTAAGCGGATTAGTAATCCACACCAGGGCCACAGACACGGGCAAGTTGGCCCTGAACATCAAGGCACCGACGGCGGCAAGAATCATCTGAAAGGGGACGGGTATCCAGGCACACAAGAGGCCCACACTCATGGCATTGCTCACTGATTTTTTATTGAGATGCCAGAGATTGGGTGAATGAATCAGGTCGCCAAAGATGCGCAAGGATTTTTGATTCTTGAGCTTCTCTCGATCAGGAATATAGCGACGTATGATCTTTTTCATTATTTGTTTTGCTTTACAACTTCTTCAATAAAACATAGACGGCACCTGTTCCGCCATCCATGGGTCGGGCGGAGCAGAAGGCCAGCACCTCTTTACGTTGCTTTAGCCAGTGGTTCAGCAGTTTTTTAATAACCGGGACTTTCCCGGGTGAGCCCAAACCCTTTCCATGAATAATGCGCACGCAGCCAATGCCGCGACGCTGTGCCTCATCCAAAAAAGAGGCCAAAGCCGCTCGCGCCTGATCCACCGTAAGGCCGTGCATATCAGACTCCATTCCAATACTGTAGTAGCCCTTCTTCAGCTTGCGTAGCACGCTGTGTTGCACGCCCGCTTGCTGATAAGACAACACATCCGCACATTCCAGATCCTGCGGGTCGACAGGGTCACTGAGCAGCTCTCCCAACACCGATTCTTCATCAAGTCGGGTCATTTTGGCTTCAGCGGGCGGGGGAGGCGGGCGATCTTCGGCCTGATTAGAGCGCAGGGGACGCACCCCCTCCATTGCTTGTTTAAAAAGGTCTTTTTCTTCCTCAGAAACGAATGGGTCTCGCTTCTTGCCTCTCACGCTGCACCCGTCCTGGCCAGTGATGTGTCAAATCCAAGCGTCAGAGTATAAGCGCAAACACTCATCCAGAGCAAAGCAATCGATTGTCTAAAATCTGCACGTATACCTAAATTTATAATGTGTTTGGAGTTTGAAACAGTCTATACTATAAGCTATTCATTTTATTGCCGTAAATATGGAAATCTTAGTAAGCAACGACGATGGTTATCACGCATTGGGCATCCAGGTTCTGGCCTCCCACCTGTCCGTGCTGGGGAATGTTACCGTGGTGGCACCGGAGCGGAATCGAAGCGGTTCCAGCAGTGCCCTGACCCTGGAGCGCCCCCTGCGCGCCCGGCAAGTTTCCGCAGGTGTGATTGCTGTCGACGGAACGCCCACGGATTGTGTCCATCTGGCCCTTACTGGTCTTTTGGACCGCACCCCCGATATGGTGGTGACAGGGATCAACAATGGGCCCAATCTGGGGGACGATGTCCTTTATTCGGGAACGGTGGCTGGGGCCATTGAGGGGCGCTTTCTAGGGTTTCCCGCGATCGCCCTGTCCATGGCCTCGTTTGAGGAAAAACACTTTGAGACGGCTGCAGAGCTGGCGGTCGCACTGATCAAACAGTTGGACGTGCATCCACTGCCCGCAGACACCATACTCAACGTCAATGTTCCCGATATCCCCAAGTCCAAACTCAAAGGACTGCAATGTACCCGCTTGGGTAATCGGCACAAGTCGGAACCGTTAATACGCATGAAAGATCCCAAGGGCAGGGACGTCTATTGGATTGGTCCCCCAGGCTTAGAGCAGGATGCGGGCGAAGGCACGGATTTTTTCGCAGTGAATAACGGCTATGCATCGGTAACACCGCTGCAAGTCGATCTTACTCGGCACACCATGATTAAGGAAGTAAGTTCTTGGCTACAGACGATCGATATGGAATAGCACATCGTCACGCCGGTATAGGCATGACCTCTCGACGTACCCGCGAACGCTTGGTTCAACGTTTACGGGATGAAGGAATCAAGGACGAGCGTGTGCTGGAAGTGATACGCAGCACGCCACGGCACATTTTTGTAGACGAAGCTTTAGCGACTCGCGCCTATGAAAATAACAGCCTGCCCATTGGTCACGGTCAGACCATATCCCAGCCCTATATTGTTGCGCGCATGACCGAAGCACTATTACGCGATGGCCCTGTGGAACGTGTGTTGGAAATCGGTACTGGCTCGGGTTATCAAACTGCGGTGTTGGCCCAGTTGGTGGACCATGTGTTTACAGTGGAGCGCATTGAGGCCCTGCAAAGGCAGGCCAGAAAACGCCTTTACGAGCTGCGACTCAATAATGTGCGCTATAAATTTGATGACGGCCATATGGGTTGGGTCGAGAAGTCACCCTTTGATGCCATTATTGTAACGGCGGCTCCCCAGGATGTTCCGGTCGCACTCTTGCATCAACTCGCCAACCGTGGAAGGTTGATTATCCCCACGGGAGGAAATAATCAGCAGGTTTTGCGATTGATTACACGAGACGGAAATGAATTTATTGAGGAACATCTGGACGCCGTGCGCTTTGTACCCTTGTTGAGCAATACCCTCTAATAATGAAAATTTTTGGTGGACTCTATGACCGCGTTCTGGTGTGGGCGAAACATCGCCATGCCACGCGCATTCTCGCCGGCGTCAGTTTCGCCGAATCCTTTGCCTTTCCCATCCCCATCGATGTGATGATGGCGCCCATGATGCTGTCGCGCCCTCAGGAGGCCTATCGAATTGCATTGATTACCACGATCTTTTCGGTCATCGGTGGCGTATTTGGCTACATGCTGGGCCAATGGGGCATGGTGTACATAGATGGCCTGATAGAAGGGACGCGCTACCAGGAGCAGATAGCGCAAACCAAGGTCTGGTTTCAGGAATACGGGATATTAATCGTATTCATTGCCGGATTCTCTCCCATCCCCTACAAGATTTTTACCATCAGTGCCGGTGCAATGGGGATGGCATTATTGCCTTTCATTCTGATTTCCATTGTCGCACGTGCCAGTCGATTCTATCTGGTGGCGTTTGTCATTCGCTGGGGTGGCGAGAAAATGGAATCGGTGTTGCGCAAGAACATAGAAATTCTTGGATGGTTGCTTTTGGTGCTGGTAATTTTGTATGTTGTCTTTCGGTAGTGTGTCACCTTCACCAGGGACCAGTGATTGATGAAGAAAGCGCTCAGTATTTTTATTCTAGCCTTAGTTTTGCTTATTAGTTCTTGCGGTGGTCATGTCAATCACCGCGTTTCCAAGGGTGATACCTTATATTCCATTGGTTGGAAATACGGGCAAGACTATCGAGATATTGCTCGCTGGAATAGCTTGCAACAGCCCTTTACCCTGAGCCAGGGGCAGTGGTTGCGCGTTGCGCCACCCCTAACTGAATGGTGGGAAACAGAATATCCCGAACGTAGACGAAAGTTACCACCCCCTATCGCAATTGCTCCTTCACCTCGTCCCACACATGTGCAAATTTCCCCAGATGAAAAAGTGTCCATGGTTCCTGCTTCCACGCAGAAAAAGTCGTTGAAAGAAGACGATGAAGATATGCCCGACTGGCAATGGCCAATTCGCGGCAAGGTCAAAATTAACACAGGAAAACAGAAAGGTATTGACATTTACGGCAAAGAAGGTCAGCCTGTATATGCAGCCGCAGAGGGTAGGGTAGTGTATTCCGGTGACGGGTTA
>JAOUPJ010000213.1 GCA_029879945.1 Gammaproteobacteria bacterium | reverse complement strand
CGTTATCCAGCAGAGCGTCTACCGCTTCTTGCAGCATACGTTTTTCGTTGCGCACGATGATGTCAGGCGCATTCAAGTCTAACAGACGCTTTAGGCGGTTGTTACGATTGATAACACGACGATACAGATCGTTCAAATCAGAAGTCGCGAAACGACCACCGTCCAGAGGAACCAAAGGACGAAGTTCGGGCGGCAGAACAGGAAGGACAGTCATAACCATCCATTCCGGCTTATTACCAGAATCCAAAAGCGCTTCAAGCAACTTTAAGCGCTTTGAATATTTTTTCAGTTTTGTTTCGGAAGACGTGGCACCGATTTCTTCGCGCAAGGTCTTCACTTCAACGGGCAGATCCAAGGTGCGTAGCAATTCGCGGATTGCCTCAGCGCCCATTTTGGCTTCGAAATCGTCACCATACTGCTCAATCGCTTCCAGATAGGCCTCGTCGGTCAGAAGCTGTCCGCGCTCCAGGTCCGTCATCCCAGGCTCAACAACTACGAAGGCCTCGAAATAGAGGATGCGCTCGATATCGCGCAAGGTCATATCCAACAACAACCCCATACGGGATGGCAGAGACTTTAAAAACCAGATATGCGCAACGGGGCTTGCGAGTTCAATATGCCCCATACGCTCTCGTCGAACTTTGGCCAGTGTGACTTCTACGCCACACTTTTCACAAATCACACCTCGGTGCTTGAGGCGTTTGTATTTGCCGCAAAGACATTCGTAGTCTTTTACAGGTCCAAATATTTTTGCGCAGAACAGGCCATCCCGCTCTGGTTTAAAAGTGCGGTAATTAATGGTCTCAGGCTTTTTAACTTCACCATACGACCAAGACCGTATTTTTTCTGGGGAGGCCAGACCAATACGGATTGCGTCGAATTCTTCAGCTTGCCCTTGTCTTAAAAGATTGAGTAGATCTTTCATCGTGTCTCCTTCGCAGAGAAACCTTAAACTTCAATAACCTTATCGTGCTGCTTTTAGCGCTCTTGCTCTAGCTCGATGTCTATTCCCAGAGATCGAATCTCTTTTAACAAAACGTTAAAGGACTCGGGCATTCCTGCCTCCATTCTGTGATCGCCATCCACGATGTTCTTGTACATCTTTGTACGACCGTTGACATCGTCTGATTTGACAGTGAGCATTTCCTGGAGCGTGTACGCGGCGCCATAGGCCTCCAACGCCCACACTTCCATCTCTCCAAAGCGCTGACCACCGAACTGCGCCTTACCACCCAGCGGCTGCTGCGTAACAAGACTGTATGGACCAGTGGATCGAGCATGCATCTTGTCATCAACCAAGTGATTGAGCTTGAGCATGTACATATAACCCACGGTGATAGGTCGATCGAATTGATCACCGGTTCGGCCGTCAATCATGGTGGTTTGGCCTGAACGAGGAAGGTCGGCCAATTCAAGCATGTCTTTGACCTCTTCTTCAGTCGCACCGCCAAACACGGGTGTAGCGATGGGCACACCGTTTTTCAGGTTTCGCGCCAAGGTCATAATTTCTGCATCACTCAACTCATCCAGTGACTGTTTGGCCTTTACATTACCCATAGAGTAGATCTTACCCATGAACTCACGTAATTCGACGAGCTTTGCCTGTGCTGCAAGCATATTCCCGATCTTTTTACCAAGACCTTTCGCCGCCCAGCCCAAATGGGTTTCCAATACCTGCCCAACGTTCATACGAGAAGGTACACCGAGAGGGTTCAAGCAGATATCTACTGGCTCACCGTCTTTGGTGTGTGGCATATCTTCCACGGGAACGATTTGGGAAATAACCCCCTTGTTTCCGTGACGACCCGCCATTTTGTCACCGGGTTGAATACGACGTTTAACCGCCATATGCACTTTAACCATTTTCAACACGCCTGGAGCCAGATCATCACCAGAGGTGATCTTCATGCGCTTTTCTTCGAACATTTCGTCGAATTCTTTGCGCTTCTGAGCCAAATGCTCTGCGGCTTTTTCCAGTTGCGAGTTAGCGGCATCGTCTTTTAGACGAATCTCAAACCATTTGTCTCTCGCCAAATCTGTCAGATACTCTGAATCGATTGCTGCACCGGACTTCAGACCCTTGGGACCACCGGCAGCCTTAGCACCCGTAATCAGTTTTTCCAACCGCTGGAAGGCGTCATCTTCAAAGATACGATATTGGTCGTTCAGATCTTTACGATAACTCGCCAATTCCGCCTCTTCGATTTGCTTGGCACGTGCATCTTTTTCAATGCCGTCACGGGTGAAGACTTGCACGTCGATGATCGTACCTTGCATACCGGAAGGGACACGCAGTGAGGTATCTTTTACATCAAGGGCCTTCTCACCAAAGATGGCACGCAGCAGTTTTTCTTCGGGCGTTAACTGGGTCTCACCCTTAGGTGTCACCTTACCGACCAGGATATCACCGGGCTTCACCTCAGCACCGATATAGACAATACCGGACTCATCCAATTTAGATAAGGCTGATTCACCTACGTTGGGAATATCACCAGTAATTTCTTCTGGACCCAGCTTGGTGTCACGTGCGACACATGTCAGTTCTTCAATATGAATGGTTGTATAACGATCTTCTTGTACGACACGCTCGGAGATGAGGATGGAGTCCTCGAAGTTGTAACCATTCCAGGGCATGAAAGCGACCAGCAGATTTTGGCCCAGGGCCAGCTCACCCAGACTGGTAGATGGACCATCGGCGAGTACGTCTCCCTTTGAAATCACGTCACCAGTCGTAACCAGTGGACGCTGATTGATACAGGTATTTTGATTTGAACGCGAGTATTTAGTCAGATTGTAGATGTCTACACCTGCTTCACCGGCTTCGGTTTCCTCGTCATTGACACGTACGACGATACGTCCAGCATCAACAGAGTCAACCACGCCGCCTCGCTTCGCAACCACCGTTACACCCGAGTCAATGGCGACAATCTTTTCTACACCCGTTCCCACCATCGGTGTTTCGGAACGCAATGTAGGCACTGCCTGACGCTGCATGTTTGAGCCCATCAAGGCGCGGTTGGCGTCATCGTGCTCAAGGAACGGAATCAAGGCCGCAGCAACCGACAGGATCTGCTTGGGCGAGATATCCATAAAATCGATTTTGTCTGGCGTGCTGAGAGTGAACTCCCCACCTACTCGACAAGAAACCAAGTTATCAACCAGATTCCCTTCTGCATCTACTCCGGCGTTCGCTTGGGCGATGACATACCGCCCCTCTTCGATTGCCGATAGATATACCGTTTCATTCGTTACCTTACGGTCAATCACCTTGCGATAGGGTGTCTCTAAAAATCCAAATCGATTGGTTCTGGCATAAACAGCCAATGAATTAATCAAACCGATATTCGGACCTTCAGGCGTTTCAATCGGGCACACGCGACCATAGTGGGTGGGGTGCACGTCACGCACTTCAAATCCGGCGCGCTCACGAGTCAAACCACCTGGGCCCAGTGCCGAAACACGGCGCTTGTGGGTAATCTCAGAAAGCGGATTGTTCTGATCCATAAACTGAGACAATTGAGACGAGCCGAAAAATTCTTTGATGGCAGCCGAAACGGGCTTGGCATTGATCAGCTCTTGAGGCATCAAGCCTTCGCTCTCGGCCAGGCTCAATCGCTCTTTTACTGCACGCTCCACACGGACTAGACCTACGCGGAATTGATTTTCCGCCATCTCACCCACGCTACGAATACGACGATTACCCAGGTGGTCGATATCGTCTACGGTTCCAATTCCGTTTCGAATATCGATTAAAGTTGTCATGACTTTAATGATGTCGTCGTTTTCTAGAATGCCAGGACCAATCTCGTTATCGCGACCTACTCGGCGATTAAACTTCATGCGCCCAACCGGAGATAAGTCATATCGATCCGAAGTAAAAAACAGATTTTGCAATAATGCCTGAGCGGCCTCTCGAGTGGGTGGCTCGCCAGGACGCATCATGCGATAAATTTCCACTTGGGCCTCGCCCTCGTTAGAAGTGGGATCTATACGTAATGTGTCTGAGATATAGGGACCATGATCCAAATCATTGGTGTACAGGGTCTTAAATTCATTCACGCCAGAAGCGAGAAGCTTGTCAATCAACTCCTGCGTAATCTCATCGTTGGCGTTAGCCAGAAGCTCTCCTGTTTTAGGATCAATAATCTCGTGATACAGAGATTTCCCGATGAGAAAATCAAAAGGCGCGTCCAAACGATCCACTTTGTGTTTTTCCAGATCGCGCACATGCTTGGCGGTGATTCTTCGACCCGCCTCAACGATGACCGTACCGTCGTCGGCTTTGACATCGAAATTGAGTGTTTGACCACGCAGGCGATCTGGCACCAGCTCGATTGAGAAGTCGTCTTTATTGACGTGTATAGTGTCCGTCTCAAAGAACATCTCAAGGATTTGCTCAGTGCTATAACCCAGAGCGCGCAACAGAATTGTGGCCGCAATCTTGCGACGACGGTCGATACGAACAAAAACGCAATCTTTGGCGTCGAATTCAAAATCCAACCATGAACCACGGTAAGGAATGATACGAGCGGAGTAGAGAAGCTTACCCGACGAATGGGTCTTGCCACGGTCGTGATCAAAGAACACGCCCGGTGAGCGGTGGAGCTGGGAAACGATAACGCGCTCAGTTCCGTTAATGACAAAGGTTCCGTTATCGGTCATCAATGGGATCTCGCCCATATAGACTTCCTGCTCTTTTATGTCTTTGATAGAGCTTTTGTCGGAGTTATTTTCCTTATCATAAATAACCAAACGCAGCTTCACCCTTAATGGTGCAGCGTAAGTCATACCACGCATCTGACATTCTTTCACATCAAAGGTTGGATTTCCTAAGCGATAGCTTACGTAATCCAAAGCCGCAGAGCCGGTGTAACTCACGATAGGAAATACAGACTTGAAAGCCCCGTGCAGGCCGGATTCTGCCCTTTGACCAGCATCAACACCTTGCTGTAAAAATTCTTTGTAGGAATCCAGCTGAATTGACAGCAAATAGGGAACTTCTAAAATGTCTTCATGTTTGCTGAAATCTTTACGAATGCGCTTTTTTTCGGTGAAAGAATACGCCATCAGATTGCCTCGCTGCCACTCACTAAATCGAACCAAAAGCACCTTTAGGGTGCCATACCAACTACTCTTAGGAATCTCTGATTAACCCGCCACAAATCACCGAAGGCTAATCAGAGACCCCTATAAAAAAAGCGCGAAAAGGCCAGTGGCTAAGCCACCAGCCGTTTCACGGATTTACCGAGCAAGGGGACTAGTTCCCCTTGCCGGTCTGCCAAATTACTTGACGTCAACAGAAGCGCCAGCCTCTTCAAGCTGCTTTTTGATATCTGCAGCTTCGTCTTTGCTTGCGCTTTCTTTGATAGTAGAAGGAACACCTTCCACCATATCTTTTGCTTCTTTAAGTCCAAGACCTGTAATGCCACGAACCACTTTGATAACACCAACTTTGTTGCTACCAAAACTAGTCATTACAACATCGAACTCAGTCTTCTCTTCAGCAGCTGCGCCGCCTGCGTCACCGCCTGCTACAGCAGCAACTGCAACGGGAGCGGCCGCAGTAACGCCAAACTTGTCTTCCATCGCTTTCACGAGGTCAACAACTTCCATTACTGACATATTAGAGATTGTTTCCAAAATTTGTTCTTGAGAAACAGCCATTGAAATTCTCCTAATAAAGTTAATCTGTAGCCTTTAAGCGCTGGCTTTCTTTTGATCGCCAACTGCTGCAATAACGCGAACCAACTTGCTGGGCACTTCATTGAGAGTGCGGGCCAGCTTGCCGATCGGAGCATTCATCACAGACATCAACTGACTAATCGCCTGATCCTTAGTTGGAAGACTGGCAACGGCCTTGATATCTTGTGGCCCCAACAGTTTGCCGCCAATGGAAACCAGTTTTACAACCAGCTTGTCATTGTCTTTGGCAAACTTGTCGATTACGCGTGCTGCTGAACCTGGGTCTTCTTGCGAAAATGCCAAGACCAATGGACCAGTCAAACCTTCTTGCATGCACTCGAATTCAGTGCCTTCAACGGCTCGACGGGCCAAGGAATTCTTGACCACACGTAGATAAACGCCGTTATCACGTGCCTGAGCACGCAATTCAGTCATTTTATCTACAGAAAGACCACGATATTCAGCCGCAACTGCAGCAAACGCTGTTTTGGCTACACCGGAGACTTCGGCCACGATGGCCTTCTTGTCTTCTAAGCTTAAACTCACTAGAGCTACCTCCGGGTATCGCTATAACAAAATGATGTGATTACACACATCGCCCAACGGATCGACTACAACGTCACACCGTCTGCG
>JAOUPJ010000212.1 GCA_029879945.1 Gammaproteobacteria bacterium | reverse complement strand
GTGACTACATCGCCATTTTTAACCTTGATACTATTCTCTTTGTCCTTATCCAGATCCACGTTCAATACATGACGTTGGGTATCCGATTCTGTGCGTTCAATTCGCGCCTCTTTGCGATAGGCCGTATTGGTGGTACCACCCGCCAAACGAATCAACTCTGCCACCGTTTCGCCATTTTTCAATTCATAAATTGCTGGCCTGTTTACCTCGCCGATTACGCTAACGGTATGCTGTATGGGCGGCACATAGACCACATCCCCGGCCTCCAGTCGTGCATCGTTGCGGGTACTGCCATTGAGGAGTAGTTCATACAGATCCAGTTTTTTTTCTGCTCTCCCGTTTCGTTTCAGTTCAATGTTCCGTAGCGAACCCGATTCGGAGATGCCGCCGGCCTTGAGCAAGGCATGCGTAATCGAGGAGAGTCCGGAAACGATATACGAGCCCGGGTTTTTTACATCACCCAAAACAAAAACATGGATTGAACGTAGCTCACCGAGTGACACATTGGCAGCAACGCCGATAAATTGTTTCTTGATCCGGCTTTTTATATCTTCTTTGAGTTCCTTAAAACTGATGCCTGCGACGGGCACTGAGCCTACCCCCGGGAATGCAATATTCCCGTCTCGACTCACTTCCAGATAGTACTCCTGATTCTCTTTACCGAATAATTGTACATGCACTACATCTCCTGGCCCCAACACATATGAGGCGGGCACTGGCACGTTCCATTCAGGGTCCATTTGTGCACGCGCAGAGTGTTGGAAAATTTCGTAGCCAAACGGTTTAATCGCATCCAGGCCTAATGGTTTGACAGGGAGCTGTTTGATACGGATTTGATAGTCTTGCAACATGGGGTCTACGTTGAGGCGTGCCGCCGCATCTTCCACATTTAGTCCTGCCAAGGGAAAACTTTGCAGACTGGGTATGTGTAACACCCCTTGTTCGTCCAGTTGATAGAGCTGTTGCATTTGTTTCGGAATAAAGACTGAGGCACCTCGTTGCCTTAAATGCGTTGTAAAGGTCTCCCACTTGCTGCGATCCAGTATGGCGGTGGATTTTTCCTTATCCCATAATTTTGCCTGTTCGCCATCTAAAAAAAATACAATGATTGTGTCTTTAGGTTTAAGGGCGGTATCTGTTTCAGAGACCAATGCATTCCCTAACTGATCACCTGCGTCGACTGGAACCTGATTTAAATTGGAAGAATTGTTTTGTCTGCCGATTTGAGTTGGCATGGAAGCCGTGCCTAACAGGGACAAGGCCTTTTGCCGTTCAGCCGGGGTCATGGAGTTCAGCACACTGATGTCTACACCCATGGCGGCATGAGCAGGCTGGTTTAATACAATGAGAAAAAGGGCCATGAACCAGGCAAAGTAGAATCGCTTCAAACAACAGTCTCCTTACTTAACTACTCGAGGTATGGGGTGTGGAAAATCGATACTGTATATTCATGTCCACCACCCGCTCACTCAAGCCACCATCCATTGAGTTCACCTGCCCGACGGACAGTTCCAGGCCCCAGGCATAGCGAGTTTGCAGGCCGAAGTTTACCATGGCTTGAAAGATTCTGCCTCCACCCACTGCAATACCGCCACCACCCGCCGCACCAAGTGTGGCCTCAGCCCCCACCTCCAGCTCAATCACCTTTCGGTAGAGTGGGCTTCGCAGTCCTGCGCCGACCAATCCCACTGCGTAGCCCCCCGCTCCGCCCTCATAAGCGCCCAAAGCCTGTCCTGTTACATAGAGGGAGTTGTTAATAAAGGCGTCCAGTTTTAGCACTGCCAAATCAACGGGCTCACCCACAAATTCGTCGCCTTTTCTGTCTTCGTCCTGTGTTCCCAAATAGCGTTGACTTCCGAATCGTAGTCTCCATTTTGACCAGTTGAAATCAGAGCCTCTATAGCTGAGATCCACAGAGCTGGCAGGTACCAGGCTTTCATAGTTCCAGCCGAGGCCAAGGCTGATGGTGGTAGCGGAGAACTGTCCGGCCATTGCATCGGTATACCCTAATTCTCCATGTATATTCAATTTATTCAATATATTAAGAGAAATTCCTGAGAATCCTCTTGAGATAAGGCCTCCTCCTGTATCGACATCTCCACCTCCTGCCGCGCCTAGCATTGCGCCCAGATACCAGTCTACTGACGAGCTGCCTACAATTCGGTAACTGGCTCCCAGCAGGACCTGAGCGAAGCCGTCCGTGTTCCCTCCCCAGGCACCATCGGTTTGGAATTCTCCTTTCCATCGGGTATTGAGTTGCTGTCGCCACCTTATGCCGATGAGGTCCATGCGCCCGTCCAAAGGGGTATGGGAGCGACCTGATTGCCCCCTCTGGGGCCAATAGGTCTCGCTTTGAAGATAGAGTTCACGTTGCTGACTTTGTGCAGGCAGGCTTAGGGAAGAGATTTGGCCTTTGCCTTTGGGCCAGCCTACGGCCATCCAATCTTCGAAACGATAAGCGAATGAAAGATTGATCTGCTTACTATTGATATCACCATTGGGGAATCGTACGTCACTCCAGCCGATTCCCGTTTGCCAATCCTTCCTGTTATAGATGATATCTGCACTGGCCCTTAGCATTAATCCTCCGCCCTGGGGGGCAGCCCCTCCGCCTCCGCCACCAACAAAAATAGCGGGTCTCAGGGTGAAGGGATAGAAAAGAAAAAGGTCTGAGCCCATAGCCAAGCCACCTGTGAAAAAGCCCCCACGATCGCCTGTTACCGCGCTATAGATACCCAGGCCTGCATAGCCAAGTCGTGATGTTTGTACAAGGTAATTTGCGCCCAGCAACCCCATTTTTTCCTCATCGGAAATCTTGATATTTTCCAGACTGAAGCTGAAGATATTGTCGTAATGAATGAGGGAGGCCGCACTGTGAGTTGCCGGAGACAAGAATAAGAGAAAAAGAAAGGGCTTGGGCAGGGCCAATCGGTGCCGAAAAAAATACACGTTCAAACCTATCCTGAAAACTGTTCTAGCAGTTTAGCGAATCCAGGCTAGCTGTCAATGTTTAATCCTTTGATTTCTCGATCAATTTCGGCAAGGGCTTGAGCGGGATCCGTGGCCTGTGTGACTGGCCTGCCTATTACCAAAAAGTTTGATCCTTGTTGGATTGCCTCGCTAGGCGTAAGGATGCGTCGCTGGTCTTGAGTCTCGGAGCCTTTTGGGCGAATTCCCGGTGTTACCAGGCAAAACGTCGGGCTCGTCAGTTTTCTGATTGCGGCGGCTTCCTGTGCCGAGCACACTACGCCATCCAAGCCACATTGGTGTGTGAGACGCGCCAGGCGTTCCACCTGTAACGCAATCGGATCTTTGAATCCCAGTTGATTGTAATCCTCTTCATCATGACTGGTGAGTAGGGTCACTGCAATCAAAGTTGGCGCTTTGCTAAACTTCGACAGGGATTCCCTCGCCGCTGTCATCATGCGTGCTCCACCCAATGCATGTACGTTGACCATCCATACACCCAAACTGGCAGCAGAGGCCACCGCTTTGGCCACTGTTTGGGGAATATCATGAAACTTTAGATCTAGAAACACTTCGAATCCTTTTTTTTGTACTGTCTCCACGACAGCGGGTCCAAAGCGAGTGAATAGTTCTTTGCCTATTTTGAGGCGGCACATTGAGGGAGAGAGTTGATCGCAGAGCTGTTCTACAGCGGAAAGGTTATCAAAATCGAGGGCTATTATCAGTTTCGTCTCAGTTTCTGTCATTCATTCTCCTTGTTTATAGTGGGTCCACGGAATCCCAGGTCTTACAACTCGGGCATTGCCAGAATAGTGCGTGCGAAGCGTAGCCGCAGTGCTCACAACGATAGTCTGCGGTGCTATTTTCTATTTCTTTTAGTGTTCTTGCAATCTTATTTACGATTTCATTTTTTGCATCTTGAGTGCTGGCTTGAACTGTCTCAACATAACGTGAGAGTGTGCGTAGATTTGGTTTTTCATTGAGTTGTTTTTCAATCAGGCTCAATGCCTCTTGTCCGTTGGGTTCCATGCCAAACTTTTCGTTTACAAAGGCCAAGGCATCGCGATTCCACCGGCTGCCCAATACGGATTGCAGGTGTCTCACAAGCTGATTGGATTCCCCAAGCTTCGCCAGGCATTCTTTGAGTGGATTAATCGCTAGGGAAAAGAAACGTGCATCCTGATCAATGACGCGCAGGTAGGCCTTGCTGGCAGCCTTGAAATTAAACATATCCATTTCATGTTGTGCCAGTATTAGATTCGCCCGCACACAGTTTGAATTGGCTTGCAATGCCTTTTTCAATATGCCAGGCACTTTGTCATTTTTGCGAGCTATGCGCATCTTATCTGCCATTTCGCAGTAATACTGGGCGATGATTTCGGATTGAGATTTACCCGATACTTTTTGATAGGACTTGGCTGTGCTGATTGCCTGATCCCAGTCTCTCTCTTGTTGATAGACTTCTACCAGGCCTGCCAAAGCAGATTGACTATAGTCTTTCGAGCCTTTTAGATCGAGAAACAGACGCTCTGCTCTATCTAACAATCCGGCCTTTAGATAGTCGTTAGCCAGTTCCAGCAGGGCATATTCTCTTTGCTTGGGTGCGAGCGTTGGTCTGGCAATGAGGTTTTGATGCAGGAGTATGGCACGGTCCACCTCTCCTCGTCGTCGAAAAAGGCTCCCAAGCGCAAGGTGGAGTTCTACTGTTTCGCTATTGACTTCAAGCATCTTGACGAAGACATCCAGTGCCTTGTCGGGTTGCTCGTTTAAAAGGTAATTGATGCCCTGGTAATAGCCTGTATTGAGGTCGATTTGTTTTTCAGGCGCAAATCGCATGCCCTGGCCACTTTTTTGTGACACATACCAACCGGAGACGGCAGCTACTGGTAATAAAAACCAGAGCAATTCATACATGATTCACTCAATCCTTGATTGGCAAGGAACGCAGATTGGCGATTTCTTTTTCTGAAAGCTTAACAGTCTTTCTTAGTTTTCCTATCTCGAGTCGTAGCGACATAATCGTCTTAAGCATGGCAAATACACCAACCAGTGCGCCCACTGCCAAGGTAATCGCCAATAACAAGGCCAGAGGGGCCTCTGTTTTACCGATAAAGTAATCTAAAGGGACGAGATGCGCATTCACGACTGAGAAACTCAAAACCAGTAACGCCAAACCTATTCCCAAAACGATAAATATAATCTTCAACGCTTATCCTTTAAGGCCCCTCTCAGCACTGTTTTTGTATCAGTTTATTTAGACCAAACAAAGTACAAACCCATGGTTAATGTATCACACTAGACCATGGGCAGTAGAATAGAATTTAAGGTATTTGAAAATGCGTTTACGAGGAGATGGGCACGCCGTTTTGGATTGCGGCATTTACCCGGTCTCGTAACTCTTTTCCTGGTTTAAAATGCGGCACATGTTTTCCGCTCAAGGGAACGGGGTCACCAGTTTTGGGGTTTCTTCCCATCCTTGGCGGACGAAAATGTAAGGAAAAGCTGCCAAATCCCCGAATTTCAATGCGCTCGCCTGTAGAGAGGGCTTGAGTCATCTGTTCCAGCATGGTTTTAACGGCCAGCTCAACATCTTTAAATGCGAGTTGTGTTTGTTTTTTAGCCAGAAGCTCCATGAGTTCGGACTTGGTCACTGTTTGTTCTGGATTGATCTCTGTTCCCATTGATGATCACCACTTTTTGTTTGTTCCATAAGAGTTTAGGTCGGCTTTACATGCTTGTCTATGACCTAAAGGCAACATAATTACCATAACAATCAAATCTGTTCAAATAAGACTTGTTACTTGGTGCATAAAGCAATAAAGGTGCCCGTAAGGCACCTTTACTACTTTATAATCAATGAGTAAGAGAAATCGGGCACCACCAGGATGCCCGAAGACCTAAATAAGGACTATTTATTCCCTTCCATTTGCTCTTTGAGGATGTCACCAAGGGTAGTGGAGCCAGATTCCTGAGCACTTCTGGAATAATCATTGATGGCCTCAGCTTCTTCATCATTGTCTTTGGCCTTGATAGAGAGTGAGATCACGCGATTTTTACGATCAACGCCAATGAACTTGGCTTCGATCTCTTCATCTACGGTGAGAACCTTGCGGGCGTCTTCCACGCGTTCACGTGAAAGCTCGGAGGCACGAAGCTGGCCTTCAACACCGTCACCCAAATCGATGACTGCGCCTTTGGCGTCCACTTCCAGTACCTTGCCTTTGACGATGGCACCCTTATTGTTCTCAGACAAGAAGTTGGAGAAAGGATCTTTATCCAATTGCTTGATACCCAGCGAGATACGCTCACGCTCAGGGTCAATCACAAGGATAACGGTCTCAACTTCGTCGCCCTTCTTGAAGTTGCGAATTGCTTCTTCGCCGGCTTCGTTCCAGG
>JAOUPJ010000211.1 GCA_029879945.1 Gammaproteobacteria bacterium | reverse complement strand
CTCGGCACCCACGATGACAACAGCTCGTGTTGGATACGTGTCAGTCAAAGCTCGGCAGGTGCACGTTGGGGTAGCATGTTTATACCAAGGATTGGTCAGGAAGTTATTATTGATTTTATCAATGGTGACCCTGATAACCCCATTGTGACAGGGTGCGTCTATCACGGCACTAACCGCCCCCCTTATGAATTGCCAGCTGAAAAAACCAAGTCCACCATTAAAACCAATTCCACCTCCGGTGGGGGTGGCAGCAATGAAATTCGCTTTGAGGACAAGGCAGGAGAAGAAGAAATTTATATCCATGGCCAGAAAGATTTGGATATCCTGGTTGAAAACGACAAAACACAGGAAATAAAAGGCAGCGAAACAGCAAGTATCGGCGGTGATCGCAGAAAAACAATTCATGGCGACCAATTCGAAACCGTGAAAAAAAACCAAGAAACCAGTATCGAGGGCAACCTTACCGAAACTGTAAGCCAAAATAAGTCAACAACTATGGGCTTGAATGAAAACAAAGAGGTGATCGGAAATAAAAGTGAAAAGGTGGGAGGAAACAAATCTCAACTCGTTACAGTCAACTCAGCAGAAACCATCGGTGCCGCCAAAGAACTCACGATTGGTGGGGCATATCAAGTCTCCGTAGGCGGGGCCTTGAACGAAACTGTCGGTGCCAGTAAATCAGAAGAGATCGTCGGTGCAAAGACTGAAATAGTCGGCGCGCAAAAAACAGAGACGGTAAAAGGTGAGCGTAAACTTACCGTGGGAAAAAAATACAAGCTGGATGTGGCTGAGGAAATATCCATAACCAACGGTTCATCCAGTATAACCATGACACAGGATGGAAAGATCGAAATCAAAGGCACTGATCTTAGCTTTTCCACCGCCGCCGGTAAAATCGAAATCGACCCGGGTGGCATCATCACCATCAAAGGTGCCATGGTCAAAATAAATAGCTAGGGATAATAAACATGAGTGGAAAACCTGCAGCCAGAGCCGGCGATTTGCATGTCTGCCCCATGGTAGACCCGGGGCCTGTTCCCCATATAGGAGGCACGATAAAACCTACTCGCGCCACGTCTGTAAAAATTGGTGGGATGAGTGCGGCACGCATGGGTGATGCCCTTCAATGTTCCTCACCAACACCCAACGCGATTATTGCTGGCGCTTTCCCAGTTCCAATAGCAAACATGCCAGCGGCGCGCGTTGGTGATTCCACTGCCCACGGGGGCAGTGTCACGATGGGTTTCCCCACGGTGGTCATAGGGCTGGCAGGTACCACAGGAAATCCTCGTGTCGGAAACATCATGTGTAGTGCTGCTTCGTCGGGGCGCACCAGTAATTCTACTAAACAGAGCTATGGGAATTGCGGCATAGAATCCTCCCAGCAGATAATTAATCAGGCCACGGGTGCGAATCTAACTGAAAACTACTTGTTTCTTAGCGCGATCAACCTTGGATTTGCGGGCGGGCCCGTTAGACAGTCCTTGGCCAAGGCGGGGGGAACAAGCGCTGTAGGTAGACAACGTATATTAGCAAGAAACGGAATCGCCTCCACCGTTCAGAAAACCAATTCAACTAATCTTGGACTTGCCATGTCACAAGGGAAAGGGGCAATCGTCAACCTGGACGCGTCGAAGCTATGGCCACCGGGAACAGCCAGAGCCGGAAGTTGGCATGCGGTGACAGTCACTGGAATGGTATATGACGACGCGGGTAACATCACTCACGTTATCATCAATGATACCGGTTCCGGGCAATGTGGTCGGCACGTCCCTCTCCAACAATTCAACGAGGCTGTCGCTGCCCACACGCGGTCGGAGCTCAATATAACGAGCAAGCCACTATGGTAAAAACAGATTATATCTGTCCCCCTTTTGGAAATTTTCATCAGCTACGGAGCCTGTGCAGTGGATAACAAAGAAACAGCATATTCCCCTATGAAACAGATAATAAGAGAAGCCTTCCTGAGATCGCCAGCTATGATTGCTGAGTCCTCTCATATGTCATACCCCATTCCGATTTTCGACGAAGGGAAATTAAGAATTCTGTTCATTTCTGCCCCGGCCGGTCCCGACCCTGACATCGGCATGAGATTATGGTCCCCCGACTATAAAGTAGTGATGGACCCAATAGGAGCAAAATTACTGGAGTTTACAACAATCACTCCACGGCAATTCGGGCTGAACTATTCACCGGGTAAAGAGTTGGAACCGGCTACAATGCCCCCGGGCGTAGACATCGATCAAATGACTATGATGGAAGAACAAATGAACCAGGAATTGGATCTGCTACTGCCGCTATTTGAGAAAAAAGAATATGCCTTGAACGAAAAAGAGCAACATAGCGCCCATAAGTGGAAAAGAATATTCGAACTTTTTCACGAACCCGCATTCCGGCCATATTACTTATCTGCAGGAAAGGAATTTTTTGCCTGGATCGACAAGGTCACCGGTAACTAAATTGGATTCATCTACATATCTAGACTAAATACTCAACCAGATTATCACGATAGGAAAACAAGATGAAATTTCTAAGTGTCATTCAACTAAAAGACCGTGCCGAAATGTATGGTGCCGAATTGATTGGTGAACTCACCCACCAAAGTCTGCCCATACCCATCATGCGGGATAACGCCTTAAAAATTGCCTATTTTTACAGCCATGCCGAGATTGTGGAACCAAGAGAAGGCCTCAAAATTTGGCCACCGGCATATGTAGGAATAGTCGATGCTATGAGTGGTATGCTGGAACAAATCAAGACGGTCTCTCCTGAAAATTTTAGTCGCAATGATGATGTTACTAAGCCGCTTGGTAGTTACCTTACCCATCCCCAGCGTTTGGAAGGCGGGTTTCTCAGTAGCGCGACCAGACTTTATCAATCACTAGACCAGCTCCTGCCTGAGTTCGTCAACAACCACTTGGAGCTCACTGAGCAGGCAATGGAAGCTGTGAAAATGTTTAAAAAGGAATTTGATGCCATCAGTGAAAAGTCTTTACTCCCGTATTATAGGCATTTCGGGGAAGACTTTTTTCGCTGGGTGGACAACCTTCTCACAAAAATAGAACAGCCCAAGTAAAGGAATGAAACGCAATTCTAGCTGGCCATAGCGTTGAATTGGAAGTAGAATCCAGGGCCATCATAAAATGGCCCTGGACTATTTTCTTCCTGACTTTTACTGAATTCGAACCGCGTATCCTAAAAGCCGTCTATCACTCGGAGCATCCAGAACCTTGGCATCTGTAAATGACAATGTTTTTCCACTTGTATCTACGAAAAATGCTGCAAAGCGACTAACCCCGGCCGCCCAAATATCGCTCACGGGTAGATCTGTTGGCGTTTCTATAGGGTCGAGATAACCAACTACCATATCGACGATAATACCGCCAGTACACGCAGAATCATTAGGCGCAAGGCGAACCTTGTTAGTTGGGCTATCGGAATGACCTATACAAACCGAGCTAATTGTCCAACGAGGGGTTACATTACTTCCAAGACTGGACTCAAAGTATGTCCCGTTTACTTTAATAATTTCGACTCTTCCCACTGAGTCCTTATCCGTAATGTCTACAGCAATCGTACCGTCATTTTTAAGGTAGATCTCACCAGTCTGGTTTCCAAACCGCATAACACCCAAGCCGGTAGAGGCATCGGGCGAAAACTCATCCCAGATGGAACTAAGTACATAGCGCCCTGTAAGTGACTCCCTAGTATGCGTGCCCACTGTGGCAAGCTCGGTCATTAGAGTCATACCCATGTGGTGGTTTACTGTTCCTCCCGCTGCGTCACCCGGCGTGGTATCGCCAATATAGTCATCAACCGGCAGCATCAATGTAACAGAACCGCTTGCGGTGCTGGCAATAAAGGATTTCTCAGAACCCATGTTAATAGTGCCAGCGCCATCATTTAAACCGCCAAAAATATTGTTAAAGGCAGTTACAGTCATAGTCATGCTATTACTATCATCCCCAAAAGCAGAGAAATTAGCCGCTGCATTGTTCACGGTGAATGGGCCACCAGGAATTCCGCTGACTTGTAACGCATTATCATAGTTGATTGAAGTGAAAGCGACGTTGGTACCATCGTTACTGATCCTGTTAATACCAATGGAAGCATTGTTACGCAGATTTATATCATCGACAGTGTCATTGCTGGGAATAAAGCTCGCATCGGTGGTGGAGTAACTGCGCGTGTGATCAATCGAATATCCATTCCAGGATAACACACGACCATCTGTGGCTTGAAAAGCGGTGGTAGAGGCACTCGCTCGAATACCAATGGTCATTTCAGCTGATCTCTCTTCTGTTGTGGGATTCACCACAATCACTTCATGATCACTACTTAGCGCTCCACTAATAACCTGCGCTTCACTGCCTGTAACAATAATCAGCCTGATTCGGTTATCTGCACCAATTATATAACTCCCAATTGCGGGGTAGATGCCTAAAAATCCCGCATCGGTGATACTGCTAATAATACCCCAGTCAGACCCTTTCGTGCCGCCAGTATCGTCAAGGGCATGGCGATGCGCACCCGGTTGACTAATTACGCGTATATCACCAACGCCGTTTCCATCAGGGGCATCAAGCCTCACCCGCATTCCCCATCGCTCTTCACGGGCAGGGCGTAGTAGAGCCTGCTTTTGGTAGGGAAGACGACCACTGTACTGAAACAGCAAATAGTCATAAAGAGTCACCACATCACCACTTCCATCAACGGCCTCAATTGTGCCCGCATTCATATCCACATTTGAGCCATCAGCCAAAGCCTGTGTGCCACTGCTCAACATCACCGGTCTGTCCGCAAGAGCCGTGTAGCCCTGGGGAAACGTCTGTTCATTTACATTGAGAGTAACGTCGTCCCCTGTCTCTAGATTCAGAACTGCCCCATGTTGACTAAAGCTCATAATCCAATAATCCCCACCGCTAAAGGTCGGCGATGGTGGGATAATTTGCATTGCCACTTCAAATGTAGGGGGAGCAATACTGACTGTACCGGAGTTGCAGCTTACAATATTTCCCACGTTGAAACTCAAATCAACTTTGGTTGTGGAAGATTCTCGCACATCAACGGCTGAACTCATGTAGTATGGACTTGCCAGCGTACCATTTGCCCGCCAGCTTGTACTACCATCTGTCGCAAAAACCAGTTCTTGCTGACTGGTAGCCGCTGCCACGCCATCTATCATGCTGGTAGCGGAACCGGCTACGCAGCTATCAAAAGCATTGTAACTATAAGCAAACTCATTCTTGACCGTAAATCTTATTTTATCGTAACGACCAACTCCAACCGAGCCGCTACCAAATGCTTCGGCCGCGTCTACCAGATTAACTGTCGACCCGACAGTGTTATCCAAAACGGTAACCCATTGGGCACTGTCTGCATTGTATAATTCCGTTTTGAACAGAGTGACGCTAAGGTCACTGGGATCAGAGGAAGCAGCATAGCTGTTTGAACAAAACATCACTACAGCTGCAACTCCAAGCATGTTAGCACTAAATATCTTTCGCATACGCTTTCTCCGTTTTTTCTTTTCTAGGCACTATTTTTTGGCTACGCCGCTCAGCTGCACTGTTCCCTTGCCAGTAGGTGCTGCGTCACTGCTGTCTGAACTATCAGAACTACAACCGCCCAGTGCCAGTACAAAAATCAAAGCGCTAAAAAGCAAAAACAACCCTCTTCTACTTTTCATCATAGAGTCCTCCGTTTAGTGTTGAGAGATTCTGATTCGCAATATTTTTTCCAACCAGAACCACTTCGGCCCAAGGGAACCAATATATGATGGTGAGCTAAAGAATATTTCTGCCCGTGTGAGTTTGATGTGAGTTTTCTTTGATGACGGAAAGTAATGAGATAAGAAAAATCAGATTTTCAATACGTTAGCGTATTTTTCTCTCCGAGAAAAATACGCTGCTCGTCAAAATCTTGGTGGAGAAACTACTGGACACCGTTAGAGTTTTTCATGATCTGCTGACGGACATCCTCAGTCCTTCTTGAAGGCGCTACACCCAGGCCCTTGCTGAGATTGGTCAAACAGCGTCTATAAACCATTATTGCTTCCGAGTCCCTGCCGAGAATGTGCAGACAAGACATGAGTTGCTGATATACATTTTCATCCAGACTATCGAATAAGAGAATGCTTTCATAGCAAGAGACCTCTATTTCGTGTTCTTGCCAACCTTTTAATACTCCGGCCATCGCGAGAAGACTTTGTTTGAATCGTTTTAAGTAGTATTCCCTGGTCTGAAAGAAATGATAGTGGTCTCCCCCTAATGCACTGTGACCACGATAGAGTTGACGCAAATCAAAATAATATTGCGTCAGGATTGGAATATCGAGCTGTCTTTTGGTATTTGTGACATTATCGACTAGCTTACCGATATCATCTAATGCATAGCAATCAA
>JAOUPJ010000210.1 GCA_029879945.1 Gammaproteobacteria bacterium | reverse complement strand
TTCGTTATAGTGATCATTCAAACTAAAAAAGTGGCCGGGATGAAAATGTACACAATCGCTGTTTCCACTAAACTGATGTTTCTTTAATTGGTGTTCTTCGCTGCGAACACGCGCCAGGCAATCCCCTTCCTGGGGTGTCTTGAAATGTTCACCGTAATAATATTGCAGGCCTACACAGGCCTGGTCTATATCATGTTCCGCCTGCAAGCTGACGTGAGGGGCGCGATAGTTATAGTCTTTTAATAGGACCTTGCGTGGTATGCTAACAGACTTGCCCCTGAAGCGCTTAATGGTCATCTCGTCAAACACCATCAAACCGTTATCCAATTGCAAGGGCACTTCAAACTCTTCTTCGTGGATCTTGGGGCATTTGATATTGTCGTCTGCAAAAACGATACGTTCACCGCCTTCGTCTTGCTCAAAGAAGTAAAAAATCCCTTCGTGCTCCATCAGACGATTGATAAAATTGAAATCGGTTTCCCGATATTGCACCACGTATTCACGGGAAGGATAGTCTGAACGGGTGAGATCCATGCGGTAATCATTGGGTGTAAGCTGGATGGTTTGCGCGGCCGTGCCCGCCTTCCCTCCCGCGGCCTGGATTTCCTGTTCGATGATCTCAGCCACCGTTTGGTTCTGGTAGACCTGATTTTGGGTGCTATAGTCCATGAGGGCGAAACGGGGCACGAGCATTACCCGATAGAGAAAGTCGTGGGCGGCAGTTTCGGATATCAGTTCTGCCTCAAGCAATACGCCGTGCACGTCATATTCCTCACCATTTCGATCTGTTTTTAGCGTGGCCGTTTGATTGAGGAAGGCGTCCAGGTCTAGATCGGATTCACTATGGGAGAAAAGGATCTCGTAGCGGTAGGGGCGGGAGATCTCTTCCACCCCCTCGAATTCAACAACTTTGAACTCCGAATCCGGATAAGCCGATGTGTGCAGAATAAAGCTGATCTGGTAATTGAGTGTGTCCATACTTTCTCCTTGGGGTTCCTTCCCGATTTTTTTCTTTGTTTATTCTGCTGGGCACGAATGGAAATCACCCGCCGGGATGATTCAAGCTGCACACACCTATAGACGAGGAATCAATAAAACCTTAGTTAATTCAATAAAATAAATTTAGTTATTATTGACCTCGCAATAGAGCAAGGCGGCAATTTTAAAGGCCCAGTGACGATAATAAAGCAAGAACTAACTATTTAGCAATGATCGACTTCACAGTGAGATGATATTGGGGAGGCGAGTAGAGATACGCTGGAGTATGGCATCTTGGTGATTATACAGACCCTTGTAACGCGCTGATTTTTCATCCATATCAGATATGGCGAGAAACAGGGAGCGAGACTCGTTTTCAGTCAACTCTTCCAACGGACGATGGTAGGTCCGTATGGTGAACATTAGGGCATTGTGCTCCGGGAAGGGATAAACGACCTGACGCTCTATTCGCATATACAACGGAGCCGTTGGATCATTAAATCCGCGCCCTTTCCATTGCTCCATCGTGAGATTTTCGGGTGGCTCGGCATGGTGATTGAGACGCGTATCGGTGGCCAAACCCCAAGCAAACCGGACAAAAGGCCCGCGATGGGTGAGATTGGACACAAAAAGACTACTTTGGCTAGCCAGTTTTTCGAAGTGTGGTACCTCCGTATGAGAAGCCACGAAGCTCTTGCCGATTTTTTCCACCACCGACCAGTGATTGGGGTAACAGACATGCATGGTCACCATGCGGTCCCCTCCCTTTTCATTGATCTGCATGATGGTCACATCTTCCTGAAGTTGTGAGACGATCGCGTCGATCGCGTCCTCATACTCGGGTATGGGCCTAGCAGACTGCTTGGCCCGGGTGACATCAAGCAACTCCCCATCCCCATCGACGGATATGGCTTCCCTGGTGAGTAGACAATCCAGCACACGGTTACCCGTGGAGGCAATCTCACTAACACGAAAGAGCTGAGGGGATTCGGCTACCAGTGTATTGATAAGCCGGTGAACCACTTTTGCCCGCAAGGCGTTATCCGCACTGATGTTGAGATAGTACTTATCCAGATCTTCCTGACGGGAGGCCAGCTTCTGGTGCCGGTAGGTTTCCCACTGTTCATCAAACTGAAAGATATTTTTATCTTGCGCACCATTACCAAAATCGTGACCCAAACGAGATAGGCCCGCTACAACTTCGTATTTTCCATTCGAAGGTGGAAAGTATTTTGCTGGCTTTGCTAGCTTTTGAGATAATCTAAATGCAGAGTTCTGCAAGATCATGTTCCCTCAGTTTATTTTGGCTAGATTATAGTTCAAGGCAAAGAACAAAGGAACAAACATACGCCTATAATAGTGCAATCCGGACTTGTTCTAAATTTCTAATTCAGTTTTTTACGATTTTCAGAACTCCAGGATGCGAACTCGTCTGATTTAATCAACTTATCCAGCCCTTCAAGCTCTGCCAAGTTCGAAGCATCCAGGTGGTAGTTAAATTTCTTTTCAAGCAAATCCAAAACAACCACCCCTTGCTTATAGAATTCAAACTGCGCCAATGCACTTAGTAGTGTCCAATATGCTTGCTCATAGGCTGGATCAAGTCTAATTGCTTTCTTTAAACCATCTATCGTTGAATCGCTATCTTTACGCTCAAGATAGAGTGTTGCTTTTATTGTCTCCAAGGCGGCGTCTTCACCTACAACACCTTCCATTGTAGACAGCAATTTAAATATCTTGTCGTAACGCCCCGTCATATAATAGTAATCGATGAGCATAACCTGATGACGACTATCGCCAGGATAATTTTTACTCATATTATCCAGCACTGTTTCTACTTCGTTTTTATTTCGTTGCACCGCGATTTGAAGTTGAACCACCATCGCCCAGACTGGAAGACTCATACTTTTCGACAATTCCGAAATAAATTCCCAAGCATCATCCGTAGCGCCTGATTCATACATCATTAAAAACAAGGTCAGCTCTGGAAATTTTTCTTCGGCATAGCCAGGCATAAGGACTTGCAATTTTTCACTCAACCAAAGCCCGGTTGAATAGTCGAACCAATCCCGGATGCTTACTTTTTCTTTTTCTTCCCGGTATTTTACTTTCACAAAACTTACGCCACCGGAAGCCATTTCCATGCGCAAAAAGGCCATTCCAGCTTTCTCATCCTTTTTCAGATAGACCCACTTGTTGCCGGGCTTCAAAAAGATCCCCAAGGCAAACAGAGAGTTCTCAAGCAATTGAGTTCGTGCTTCCTCGTCGTTCTTGATACCTAAATTTGATAACAGATAAGCACTATCCAGCGCATCTCGAAACAAAACATTTTCCTGTTTGCTCAACTCCGCTGCCAGGCCATCGAACCAGTCTGTGCTTTTGATTTTTTCAGATGCCGAGGCAATACTCATAGAGGAAAGCCCCATCAATAACGCAAAAATAGCAGCAATCGATATTCTTGTTTTCATACTATTTACCTGAAATCATTTCCAATTCGTTCAGTAGATATTGAACGCTGGGATTCGCTTTTTTCTTACCAAGCTGAACTGGAAGCTTCATCGCCAACGTGTAATACAGATTCTTGTTTATATTCCCCAGCAACTTGATATGCTCACGCACATCTGGCTGGAGAACATGGTCTTTTTTCGCTTCATAACTATATTTGACCCGAAATAAATTGCCTACAGAGCTTATATTTCTATCAAACCGGACATGCTTGTCTTCCAGTTTCAGATCCGTATTTGATAACTGCATTTCGATATTATTAGGAAAGGAGACACTCACTTCTTTCTTAATGGTTGCCGGATAGTTTACGTAAAGTGGAGACTGACGCCGCTTATCTTTGGGCATGGCCGAATATTGTTTAATGATTTCAGCGTATGCCGTAAATGTTATTTCCCCGTCCTCTTTTTCCCAGACCTGAGGCAGGTGATAGAATTCGACCACAGTAAATACATTATTGGCCTTGTCATCATAGGTGACCATATCCCGACTAATCTCGATATCTTCATAGCGACTGATATAAAAGTTGATATATTCGTTCTGAATGAGATCCAGTGGATTTTCTTCGAAGAATGCCCTTTGCCGATCTGATTCTACGCCAGAAAAGCGCGAGGTAACGACCATATCTACGGGTGAGTCGTAATCTTCGACAAAATAGTATTCCTGCACATCGGTAGACGCCAGCGAACCCTCAGTGGCGCTATCCTCTACCAGATCAACGCTAATTTTGTCGTCGACCAGGAGGTACTTTCCGTAACGCTTGGAACCCAGTGTTTCAATACTTCCATACTGCTGAGACCGCGTAGGGTCTAAAAAGTAAAGCTTACCCTTTATATCAACCGCAGTAATAACGTGATCAAAGATGTTTGGCGCGGGTTTCCACGCAGAGATACCACTCTGAATGTCTGAAGAAACCAATGCCGGATAGGCCTTAACGTTCATGCGGCGTAACAGACTGACCAACATCAACGTTTTGTCCTTGCAATCCCCATAGCGTCGCTTCATGACCGTTTCGGGATCGGTAGGCCGATGAGAATTCTGCCCCATTTCAACTCCGAAATAGCGTACTTCCCGCTGAACAAATTGCAGTGCTTCTACGGCCAAGTCTGCGTCACTTAGCTTTTTTGCTGACCATTCTTCTAGTTTGTTTTCCAGACTATCTCCGAGTTTCTGGTCAAACTTGTAAAGTCCGGCGGACCATCGGCTAACGCTACGCCAGTCTTCAAATTCAGTGAGCTGAACTGCGGGATACGGCTCATACCAAGGTGGGGTTTGTGAATCCACTCGCAGGCCTTCGGTATTCTTCATGTCCCAGACACGTACTTTTTCCAAGTCTGTGACTTCAACCGTCTCAACGCCTTCCAAAAGATGATTGTAGGTATACAGCGTTTTGTTTTTAGGCGTCACGATACGCAGGTATTGTCGGTCCATCGGGTAACTCCACCCCATCCCAAACCATTGCGATATCTTTCCCGCGAATACAGGATTATCACCCGTCAGGGTGTAGGAATATTCAATCACATCCCCTACGCGCACATTCTTTAACACCACCAGTGCACTGACACGACCGTCATAAATCTTTTTTTCCAGTTCCTCTTCCCGCTGAATGAGTTTGATATTTTCCTCTAGCAACTGGTTGAATTTTTGTTTACCGCGGAGCACATTGATTTCGTGGATGACAAGCTTTTGATAATCAGGGTTGTACTCAATGGTGAATTGTGAAGATTCTTCCAGCATGCTATGCGCAAGTGGTTGCAAGGCCAAATGATAATAGTATTCACCCGCTCCGGATTGATTATAGCGAACCTGGCGGTCGAACAGCCTGTAGCGCAGGCTGTAACCTTGGTTATTTTTCGAAGAATGCGGTGAGTCTTTGATATCCAGATCCTGAACCCAGGCGGGCCTGGCAGACACGGAGTATTTGTATCCGTTGGATTCGTATTCAACCGCCCAGGCGTCAACCACACCGAAAATACAGAGGCTGGTGATCAATAGAGTACAGACTCGTTCCAGGCTTGGAAAAAATCGTTTGATTTCTTTGGGAACAGCGGTGGGGTTGCCTTGCATATTTTTACCGTAAGAAATGATATTCCGGGCAGTTTGCATTGGCACGATTAATTAATGATTAATTGAAGTAATTACTACTCCATGATCTGGACTTGGTCTGATTATAAGAGGCTATTTTTTAACGTGTTTCATCATGCGCTTTCGTTTGCGCACTTGAGTGGGTGTGAGTTTGTTTTTCCTGTCTTTATAAGGATTGTCGCCGGATTTAAAACCGATATGAACGGGCGTGCCTTCCAATTTAAGGGCAGTACGGTAGCTATTAGAGAGATAACGCTTATAAGAGTCCGGCACCTTGTCTGTCTGGTTGCCGTGAATAATGATGCGAGGTGGATTTTTTCCACCCTGATGCGCGTAGCGAAGTTTTATTCTACGGTTATTGACCAGCGGTGGCGGATGGGCTGTAAGCGCATCCTCTAAAATTTTCGTAAGTACAGAAGTACTAAACTGTATGAAGGCAGATTTGTGACACTGACGTACAACCCCCATAAGATGCCCGACACCACTCCCGTGAAGGGCGGAAATGGTATGCACCGAAGCATAATCCACAAAGGTGAGTTTTCTATCCAGCTCTTTTTTAACTTGCTCTTTTTCTCCGGGAGCGAGTCCATCCCATTTATTGACCGCGATCAACAAGGCCTTGCCCGCATCAACGATATATCCCAGCAGATGAGCATCTTGAGTGGAGATGCCTTGCTTGGCGTCCACCACCAGTATGACCACATTTGAATCGGAAATCGATTGCAAGGTTTTTACAACGCTGAATTTTTCTACTGTTTCATTGACCTTACCCTTTCGACGCACTCCTGCGGTGTCTATTAGGATAAAGTCTTCACCATCGTACTCAAATTCAATTTCAATACTGTCGC
>JAOUPJ010000027.1 GCA_029879945.1 Gammaproteobacteria bacterium | reverse complement strand
ACAGATTCCTAATATGTGAATATGCATTTAAGATCCTGCTGAAAAAGCCAAAACTCGCATTAACCGGAATGTAACAGTAAAGGTCATATACGTAAAAAGTAAGGCAATCCCTAAGCCAGCAATATAAGGAATATCCAAGGCGAAACGGAATATGTTTCCGCTAATGATTGCTTGCCACAAGAGCAGCACAATGGCGATCAGCATCCATAACGAGCCCCCCGTACTGGATAAATCACCAGTACCATAAACAATAGGCAGTGCCACAAACGTGATGAAGGCGCCAGTACCCATTAAAGCAGTAATGGTCTGATTAATCCGCTCTGGCAGATTCTTAATCCACAGAACGAGTGAAGTGAGAAAAAGGAAAATGACGGTTTGAATAAAAGACAAGATTATTGAACTAACATAGGGCTGGGTGCTAAGTAACAGAATGACTCCCAGAAACCAATACACCAAGACTGTAGTGTATTGAGCTATTTTGGAAAAAGGAGCCTCTTCGGGTTGCGCCTTTAGAAAGCACAGCCGAACAAAATAATTAACCCACTTTATCATTTGAATCCATTCAATTGCCTAAAGAGCTACGACTAAATATCGAGATTGTTGACGTGTAGTGCGTATTTCTCAATAAAATCCCTTCTTGGTTCCACTTGATCACCCATCAATGTCGTGAAAATACCGTCTGCCGAGATAGCGTCTTCTATTCTCACTTGAAGCAATCTTCTATTGTCCGGGTTCATTGTTGTTTCCCATAGTTGATCAGGATTCATTTCACCCAGTCCCTTGTATCGTGAAATGTGTTGACCTCGTTTTGCTTCGGAATACAACCATTCGACTGCTTGTTGAAAGCTACTAACGGGTAATGACTTTTCACCTCTGGATATCTCTGCTCCGTCTTGAATCAGGTCATCGATGACCGTACCCACTCGGACCAGGGTCTCGTATTCATTGGACTCAAAAAAGCCTTGATCAAATCCCAAGACGTGCTCAACTCCATGTTGCATAAAACTGACCTGGATTGAAAATCCACTGTCACTACGATTGACCTGAACCTTGTAATCCTGATCGGGATACGTTGAACGTAAACTGTCCCCAAGCGTCGTAGCCCAGTGTTGTTGTGCCGCCTCATCTGTTAATGAAAGACCCGGGAGATGCATCAATTGGCGCAGAATATTTGATTCATAGTGGTGAGAAAGACGCCTAATGATCGAAATAGCGAGCTGGTAATCTGATACCAGTGTTGCCAGACCCACCCCCGATACCGAAGGAATATTTTCGCCCGGTTTAAGGGACGCCTTTTCTAGAGCCGTTTGGAGTAAATACTGCTCCAGTTCCCCATCATCTTTTACATAGGTTTCTTGTTTACCCTTCTTCACTTTATATAAGGGAGGCTGTGCAATGTAGATATGGCCCCGCTCTATAATTTCATGCATCTGGCGATAGAAGAAGGTGAGCAGTAACGTGCGTATATGTGAACCATCCACATCCGCGTCCGTCATGATGATGATGCGGTGATATCTAAGTTTGTCTATGTTGAACTCTTCACGACCAATTCCACACCCCAAGGCGGTTATCAAGGTTGCCACCTCTTGGGATGAAATCATCTTGTCGAAACGAGCCTTTTCTACATTGAGTATCTTACCTTTAAGTGGAAGTATGGCCTGATTTCTTCTGTTTCTACCCTGTTTAGCCGAACCTCCCGCAGAATCACCCTCGACGAGATAAAGCTCTGACTCTGAGGGATCCTTCTCCTGGCAATCCGCCAACTTACCCGGTAAACCAGCCACATCAAGGGCAGACTTCCTACGAGTCATCTCCCTCGCTCGGCGAGCGGCCTCTCTAGCCCTGGCAGAATCGAGTATTTTTGAAACGATGTGCTTTGCATCGCTGGGATTTTCCAACAGGTAGGCTGAAAATCTATCTCCCATGAGGGATTCCACCACGCCTTTCACCTCGGATGACACCAGCTTGTCTTTGGTTTGGGAAGAGAATTTGGGGTCTGGAACCTTTACAGACAAAACAGCCGTAAGTCCCTCGCGGCAATCATCTCCGGATATCGTCATTTTGGCCTTTTTGGCCACGCCTTCCTTTTCGATGTATTGATTAAGGCTGCGAGTGAGTGCCCCTCTAAATCCCGCTAAATGAGTTCCCCCATCCCGCTGGGGAATATTATTGGTGTAACAGAATATATTCTCTTGGTAACTATCGTTCCACTGCATGGCTACTTCGACGGTGACGTCCTCTTTATCGGAGGAAAAATAGAACACGTGCGGATGAATGGGCGTTTTCATCTGGTTCAGATGCTCAACGAAGGCCTTTATGCCGCCCTTGTATTCAAAAAGATCTTCTTTATTGTGCTTGATGTCTTTTAGGGTGATTTTTACGCCCGAATTGAGGAAAGACAGCTCCCGTAACCGTTTGGCTAGAATGTCATAATGGAACACGGTGTCGCTAAATATTTTTGTACTTGGTTTAAATCTAATTTTGGTTCCGGACTTGTCTGTGGGTTCAACGGCCGCCAGAGGAGCAACTGGATCACCCAGCCTGTACTTTTGATTGTGTTTTTGCCCATCCCGATAGATAGTTAAGTCCAGTTCTTCGGATAGGGCATTAACAACTGAAATTCCCACACCATGTAATCCACCAGACACTTTATAGGAGTTATCATCAAATTTACCTCCCGCATGCAGGACAGTCATAATGACTTCTGCGGCGGATCGCCCTTCTTCAGGATGAATGTCCACTGGAATCCCACGCCCGTTATCGGAGACCGTTACGGAACCATCGCTCTCTATGCGAACCATTATGTCATCGCAATATCCAGCCAGGGCTTCATCAATTGCGTTATCAACTACCTCAAAGACCATATGGTGCAAACCTGTTCCGTCATCGGTATCTCCGATGTACATACCAGGTCTTTTTCGTACTGCATCAAGGCCTTTCAGTACTTTAATATTGGACGAGTCATAAGTTTTTTGTGTTTCAGACATGAATTACGCCATTAGTTCCAATTAGTTGAATGAATTACGCCATGTTCCACGTGAAACATGGATGCACTGGAATAGTGTTCTATTCCTAACGCTTCCGGATCAGTCGCAGTAATAAAAATCTGCGTAAAATCCTGATCCAGCAAACCAAGCAATTCTCTTAGCCTGCTTTTATCTAACTCGGCTGCCAGGTCGTCTAGGAGTAAAGTAACCGACTTATTCGTGGTTTCTTGAATCAATTTAATCTGAGCCAATATAAAAATATAGACGATAAGCTTTTGTTGTCCTCTGGAAATTCGATCTTTTGCTTTAATACCATTCGCTTTTACTATCACATCTGCTTTATGTGGCCCATACTGCGCGAAGCCGACAGCCAAGTCCCTGTTACGGCTAGCTCGGAGTACCTCTCGAAAGTCTCTTTCATGGGGGTAGCCTTTTGAATAACTAAACTCCAGATCGAATTCACCCAATAGTAACCCTGCGAAATAGTCCAAGTGTTCTTTCAGACGTTGAAGCGTATTTACCCTGAGCGACTCTAGTACAAACCCATTTTCAAAAAGCACTTCATCCCAGCTATCCATTTCCAAAGCGCTAAAACGACCTGACGAGAGTAATGCATTTTTGTTTTTTAAGGCCCTTTGATAGGAAGTCCACGCCTCCCCAAAAGAAGGTTCCACGTGAAACACACCCCAATCAAAGTACTTCCTCCGAATTTGTGGGCCCACCTCCAAAAATTCATGGCTATTGGGGGTGATTGCTACCGTAGGGAAGACTTGGGCCAATTCCGATCGTTTCCCAATCTTTTGCCCCCTAAGTTTGAATGTAGTAGCTCCATTCATCCTCTGGAACCCAACTCCGCTGAGTGCATGGGGTTCTTTTATCGTCCCAAAAACATTTGAACTCCTCTGCCCTTGGGTAACCAAGGTCTCAAGCCGTGATGTTCTGAAGGACTTGCCATTGCCCAGCAGGTAAATTGCCTCCAAAAGGCTAGTCTTACCACTCCCGTTTAGACCGTGTATAAGATTCAGTCCAGATCCTAGTTCTACATCCGCTTTCGTCAGATTTCGAAAATGCTCCAGTCTGAGGGTAACAATCACAATTGCTTTAAGACTAAAGTCTCATGGGCATTACGACATAACAGCAATTACTGTCGTTATGGGCCGTTATCAGCGCACTGCCGTTCGAATCACTGAGAGCGATCTTCACTTCATCTCCAGGTACAGCTGTCACTGCTTCCAGCAGGTAGTTTACGTTGAAACCTATCGTCAAGGGCTCGCCATTGTATTCAACCACGATCTCGTCAATGGCTTCTTCTTGTTCTGGGTTGTTAGCAACCGCGTTCAATACGCCCTGCTCTATGTCTAGGCGGATGCCACGATACTTTTCGTTTGAAAGGATCGATGTTCGAATCAAGCACTGACGTATACTGTCCTTCTCGGCAGTAACGATATTGTTCCCCTGAGTAGGTATCACCCCTTGATAATTGGGATACTTGCCGTCTATCAACTTGGTAGTAAATTCCAAGCCATCAAAATCCAATCTTAGAAAGTTTTCGCCTAATGTGACCTTTACACTTTTTTCCGCACTGTCCAGTAGTCTTGTTAGCTCAGCAACGGCCTTTCTTGGAATTATCGCCTGAATCTTTTCATCAAGATGTATATTGGGCGCTTCCGCAGAACACAAGGCCAATCTGTGACCGTCGGTGGCCACACACTTGATGCTCTTGTCTTCCAGCTCCAATAACAGGCCATTCAAATAAAAACGTACGTCTTGCACCGCCATGGCGAAGCTGGTCTTTTCAACTAGATTTTTTAGCACACCCTGCGAGATCTCAAACTCATAGAGTGGTTCCTTTGTGCTTATCACGGGGAAATCATCGGCTGGTAATGTGGTGAGAGTAAATCGTGTCTTACCGCTTTTGAGTATCGCTCGGTCCTCTTTGAGTTCAAATTGAACGAGCGACTCCTCTGGAAGTGTTTTACAGGTATCCTGAAGTTTGCGCATGGGAACCGTGATTTTACCGGGTACGGAGTAATCCGCTTTACAACGAGCAATCACCTCCATTTCCAGATCAGTGGCAACAATACGCATGGTGTCCTCGTTTAAGTCCACGAGTACGTTTGAAAGAATTGGAAGTGTTTGCCTCTTTTCCACTACCCCGCTAACGAGTGATAAGGGCTTTAGTATTTCTTCGCGTTGTATAGAGAACTTCATACCTGTTTAACCTTCTTCCTAAATATAATTTAAATATTTAAATAAACTATTACTACTATTAACAAGCAGTAAAATATGGGATAAGTTTATTTTTTATTTTAATTTTCAAAGTTTTATATGTATTTTCCAGCTGTTAAAAAACGTTACAAAAGCCGCCTAAGATCGTGTTGATGAATTGTGGATAAGTTACTGCCTAAAAGAAAACACAATTTTATCCACAGTCTATACACCTCATGTACTCAAAATTCTCAATAGGTTGTTATAGTCTTCTGCAACACGATTATCTGAATTTCTAAGTTCGCCAACTTTCTTGAATGCATGGAGAACAGTTGTATGATCTCGTCCTCCAAACGCACTTCCAATTTCCGGCAAGCTATGGTTTGTTAATTCTTTTGATAATGACATCGCCACTTGCCGAGGTCTAGCGATAGAGCGGGTTCGGGTCTTGGCGAGCAGATCATTGCGTCGAATCTTATAATATTCGCTAACGGTTTTCTGTATGTTTTCAATGGTGACCAATTTGTCTTGCAAGGCCAAAAGGTCTTTTAGCGCATCTTTGGTGAGTTCCACTGAAATCGCGTCGCCCGTGAAATTGGCGTTAGCGACAACTCGACGCAAGGCACCTTCCAACTCACGAATATTGGATCGTATGCGCTTGGCGATAAAAAAAGCCACTTCATTGGGGAGATCGACCTCCATGAGCTGCGCCTTGCGCATGAGAATAGCAGCCCGTGTCTCTAATTCGGGTGGCTCGACTGCAATGGTGAGCCCCCAGCCAAATCGAGACTTTAACCTTTCTTCCAGCCCACTTACTTCTTTGGGGTAACGATCACAGGTAAGGACTATCTGCTGCTGTCCTTCCAGTAGGGCATTGAAGGTGTGAAAAAATTCTTCCTGCGACCTTTCCTTTCCCGCAAAAAACTGGATATCGTCGATAAGGAGTACGTCCAGCGAGCGATAGTGATTCTTAAATCGGTTGATCGCATTTTGCTGTAGAGCCTTGACCATGTCTTGCACAAATTTTTCAGAATGCAAATAGGCTATTTTAGCGCGGGGATTATTGGCCAGGATGGTATTGCCTATGGAGTGCAGTAAATGGGTTTTTCCCAGACCCACTCCGCCATATACGAACAAGGGGTTATAGGCATGTGCAGGGTTCTCGGCCACTTGGGCTGCAGCGGCCCGCGCAAGCTGATTGGACTTACCTTCCACAAACGTATCGAAGGTGAAATAGGGATTCAGTGAGGTCTTTTGCGCTACGCTGGGGGCGTCATCGGCTCGGCGATTACGCTTGGTTTTCAATAATTGACTGGGTTGAGCTGTTGGTTTTTCTGGCACCGGAACCTGTACAGGCTTGTTAGTTTTTTCCAGCTCCAGACCTAGTTCTTTGATCTCTACCGTGATTTGTGGTGTGGACTGACTTCCACTTAGGTCGTCGCAGATGTTGAGAATTCGCTCCAGAAAACGTTTAGCGATCCAATCGTGGACAAATTGATTGGGGGCAATTAGGCGTAGCTGACCGGACTCCTGGACCGCATGTAAGGGCCTGATCCAGGTGTTAAATTGTTGGGCAGTCAACTCGCCTTCGAGTCTGTCCAAACATTGATTCCACAAGGTCATTCCCACGGTCTATCCATCACCAATATTTATGTTAGCCGGTCAGTTTAGCGCTTGATTCAGAGTGATTCCACTGCTTTCGGTACTTTCATTTGAATTATTTGTATTGACAAACCAGGGATCGAACCGTACTCTATCGTGCTTTTTCCGGGCACGTAATTAAACAACGAATAGTAGCTTTATCTCATGAAAAGAACATATCAACCTAGTAAATTGAAGCGAGCACGCACCCACGGTTTTCGGGCGCGTATGGCCACGCGAAACGGTCGTAAAGTATTGAAAGCTAGACGTGCACGAGGCAGGGCTCAGCTTACAGTCTAGTGTCTGAGGCCCTAGACTTTTTCCGTCTCTAGAACTTTAACGTGAACAAGGCCTGGTCAGGGTAATTTACTCGGGGTGCGTTGTGTCATCGCAAAAAGTTATGGACGGTCTGACTCTCCCCCGCTCAGCGCGGCTTCTTAAGTCGGCCGAATTTCGCTGGGTCATGGCGAAAGCCTCTAAAATCTACCCACCGGGGTTTGTGCTTTTTGGACGACGACTGGTGGATTCGCCTGCGAAAATCGGTTTGGCTGTTTCTCGAAAAGTCAGTAAAAAGGCTGTTGAAAGAAACAGAATAAAAAGACTGGTACGGGAGAGTTTTCGCAGGTACAAACCTGAGCTGGTCGGTTTGAATATCGTGTTTGTTGCGAAACCTGCTCTAGTCAATATGAGTAACAAACAGATATCATTCCACCTGGACAATTCATGGGGGCGACTGGTAGAAAAATGCGAAAAGTCATTGGATGGTTAATTCGTGGCTATCAGCTCTTTCTAAGCCCTTATTTGGGAAATAATTGTCGTTTCTATCCCAGTTGTTCACACTACGCTCACGAAGCAATTCAAGTCCATGGACTTTTGCGGGGGGGATGGATGTCGTTTAGACGCTTGTCGCGTTGTCATCCATGGCATGAAGGGGGCCTTGATCCCGTTCCAGGAAAAGAAGTTAAAGAATTGAAGAATAATGGATAATCAAAGACTGCTGCTGTTTGTTTTACTCAGCTTGATTGTAATTTTTATCTGGGAAGCGTGGGAGGAAAGAAATCTGCCTCCAGTTGCTATCCAAACGGCACCTGCATCAGGCAGCAGCATCGCTGAGCCAACGGCAAACCCCCAGATCCCTCAGGACTCTTCTACTCCAGCACTGCCCACTTCTGTTGAAATGTCTCCTGCTGCTCTTGAGGAAGATAAGCCAGTCGTTGCTTCTACCCCTGATTTACCAAAGACCGAGGGTGGTGGTAATAAAGACGGAAAAATCAAACTGGCTGAAGGCCAGAAAATCCGTGTTCTCACCGATGTGCTCGATATCGATATCGACACCGTGGGAGGAGATGTAAGGCGCGCCTTCCTGGTCAAGTATCCGGTCACACCGGACAAGCCGGAAGATGCCTTTCCTTTTATGCACGACAGCTTGCCACGTTTTTTTATCGCGCAATCCGGTCTGCTATCCAAATCTCCAGCCCCAGACCATAGAGCGGTTTATCAGGCACAGTCCACAGATTACAAATTGGATGGCAATGAAACCATTTCCGTTCCCCTGGTCTGGGTGTCTAACGGTCTAAAAGTCACTAAGACATACACCTTTACTAAGGGCAGCTATGTCATCACTGTTTCCCATAGGGTAGAAAACAGCGGAGCAGGAAACTGGGTAGGACGAGAATATCGTCAATTTCAGCGTACAGAATATGATGAGCCTGGTAAGTCCAGACTACTCTATACATTCACTGGCGGCGCGGTCTCCATGCCTGGAGAGCCTTATGAAAAAATAAACTTTGAGGACATGAAAGAGTGGAAGCCTGAGCAGAGCTATGTAAAAGATACATGGGTCGCGATGCTTCAACACTACTTTGTCAGTGCCTGGGTGCCTGGAAAGAGTGACCAGTCCAACCATATCTACACCAAGACCACCAGTGATCAACGCTATATCCTGGGTATGACCAGTGACGAACAGACCGTATCGTCCGGGCAAACCGCCACTTTCGACTCTACCTTATATATAGGTCCCAAGATTCAGAAGACACTGGAGCAGGTCGCGCCGAATCTAAATCTAACCATTGATTTCGGCTGGCTCTATTTTGTTGCTCAGCCCCTGTTCTGGACCCTGCAACAACTGCACGATTTAGTAGGCAACTGGGGATGGTCGATCATCTTGCTTACGTTGATCATTAAGCTCATGTTTTTCCCTTTATCCAACGCCAGTTATCGATCCATGGCCCATATGCGTAAACTGGCACCGAAGTTTCAGGCCATTCGCGAGCGCTACGGTGATGATCGCCAGCGCATGAGCCAGGCTACGATGGAGATCTATAAAAAAGAAAAAGTGAACCCCTTGAGTGGTTGCTGGCCCATGCTGGTTCAGATTCCTGTTTTTATCGCTCTCTACTGGGTCCTTTTGGAAAGTGTGGAACTCAGACAAGCGAGCTTCATGTTGTGGCTTACGGATCTTTCCGCCAAAGACCCCTACTATGTACTGCCTGTACTCATGGGAATTTCCATGTTTGTGCAGCAAAAACTCAGCGCCAATCCCTCGCTGGATCCACTGCAACAAAAAATTATGCAGTATTTACCCCTGATTTTTACCCTGTTCTTTATGCTGTTCCCAGCAGGGTTGGTATTGTATTGGGTAGTCAATAACGTTTTGTCTATAGCGCAGCAGTGGTATATCACCCGTAAAATAGAACAAGCGAGTAAATAACACCGGCTATGGATACCATCGCGGCCATTGCCACTCCGCCAGGTTTTGGGGGGGTTGGCATTGTCCGCGTTTCCGGTCCCAAGTGTAGGGTGATCGCAGAATGCCTACTGGGTTTTCTCCCTCAAGCACGCAAAGCAGAATATACCTCTTTTATTGATCCTCAGGGCAGACTCTTGGATCAGGGTTTGGCCTTGTATTTTTCTGCTCCCAATTCATTTACGGGGGAAGATGTTTTGGAGCTTCAAGCCCATGGGGGGCCTGTGGTTCTGGATTTGATTCTCAAAGCAGCGATCAATGCGGGTGCGCGCACAGCCCAACCGGGTGAGTTTTCCCAGCGTGCCTTTCTCAATGGCAAGATGGATTTGGCGCAATGCGAGGCCATTTCCGATCTGATCAATGCCTCCACGGAGCAGGCGGCCCGTTCGGCGGTGGCGTCCTTACAGGGAGAGTTCTCCCGACTTATCCTGGAAATGCTGGAGCAGCTGATTCAAACCCGGGTCTATATCGAGTCCTATATCGATTTCGTTGAAGAGGAAATAGACTTTCTCAGTGATAAGGAAATCGATTCACGTCTCAACAAACTAAAATCAGACTTACAAGAGATAGTCAAAAAGGCTGGGATGGGTCGATTGCTCAATGAAGGTATGTCAGTGGTTATTATTGGCCCACCCAACGCAGGTAAGTCCAGCCTGCTAAATCGATTGGTTCAAGACAATGTCGCCATTGTTACCCCGATTGCAGGTACTACGCGGGATGTACTTAGAGAGCGGATTAATATTGATGGCATGCCGCTGCATATTTTAGACACGGCTGGACTGCGGGAGGATGCGGATCTAGTCGAACAAGAGGGAATTCGCAGAGCGTTGATTGAAGCGGAAAAGGCAGATCGTTTACTTCTGGTGTTGCCGGACGAAATGCAAAGTCTGGAAAAATTAGCCTACTATTTGGCCCTCCTTCCGCCTAAGGCTAAAATTTCCATCATCTTGAACAAAATAGACTTGAGCCAGCGTAGCCCCGGCCTTACTACCCTTGAAGGAAGGGAGTGTATTGCTTTGTCCACAAAATCCGACTTGGGTTTGGAGGAGCTCAGAACGCATTTAAAAAACGTGATGGGTTATCAAAGCAGCAATAGCGAAGGCATTTTTACCGCCAGACAGCGGCACCTTACTGCCCTAAACCAGACTATAGAGGCGATCGAAAAAGGAAAGCGAATCTGGCATCAGACCCACGCCGTGGAATTATTGGCTGAAGAATTAAGGCTGGCACAATTGGCCCTTAATACCATTACGGGGGATTTTGATAACGAGGCCCTTTTAGACCGAGTCTTTAGCAGCTTCTGTATCGGAAAATAGCTTTTTTCTGGCCATATTTGGTGTTTACAGGTACCATCTAGGCCCATTTTTTGGCCATTGGTTAAAATATGATCTATCCAAACTCGTTTGACGTAATCGTTGTGGGCGGTGGCCACGCTGGCACTGAGGCCGCGCTCGTTTCCGCGCGTTTCGGTGCAAGAACGCTACTTTTAACGCATAATGTCGACACATTAGGGCAAATGAGCTGTAATCCGGCCGTTGGAGGCATCGGCAAAGGTCATTTGGTCAAAGAGATAGACGCCCTGGGGGGCTGGATGGCCCAAGCCAGCGACCTGGCCGGAATTCAATTCCGCACCCTCAATGCACGCAAAGGCCCTGCGGTACGCGCCACCCGTGCTCAATGTGATCGTTCACTCTATAAAAAGGCCGTCCGCGGCAAACTGGAGAATCAGGAAAACCTGTTTATATTCCAGCAAGCGGTAGACGATCTCATTATTGAAAAAGATCAGGTGACAGGCGTAGTGACCCAGATGGGGCTGCGTTTTAATTCCAATACAGTGGTTCTTACAGTGGGAACTTTTCTAGCGGGTAAGATCCATATCGGTCTATCCAACTATCAAGGCGGACGCGCGGGAGATCCAGCCTCCGTGACTCTTTCCCAGCGCTTACGAGAGCGCCCTTTCCAGATTGGACGACTCAAAACCGGCACTCCACCCCGTATTGATGGTCGCAGTATCGATTTTTCGGTCATGACGGAGCAGGAAGGAGATAAACCTACCCCTGTTTTTTCCTTTTTGGGTGATGTATCCCAACATCCCAAGCAGGTCAGCTGTTTTATCACCCACACCAACGAGCAAACGCACGAAATCATCCGAACCGGCTTATCCCGTTCCCCCATGTATACGGGCGTTATAGAAGGAACTGGTCCGCGCTATTGTCCTTCCATTGAAGACAAGATCGTGCGGTTTGCAGATAAAACCTCACACCAAATTTTTGTGGAGCCCGAGGGGTTGGACACCCACGAGATTTACCCCAATGGCATCTCCACCAGTTTGCCCTTTGACGTGCAACTCAATCTGGTGCGCAGCATACGCGGTTTTGAAAACGCCCATATCGTGCGTCCAGGCTACGCCATTGAGTATGACTATTTTGATCCCCGTGAATTGACAGACACCCTTGAAACCAAACACGTCAGCAATCTGTTTTTTGCCGGGCAAATCAATGGCACCACGGGATACGAAGAGGCGGCGGCACAAGGCTTGATTGCGGGTCTGAACGCCGCGAGAAAAAGCCATGAAAAAGAAGGCTGGTCTCCACGACGCGACCAGGCCTACATCGGGGTTTTGATCGATGATCTTACTACCCGTGGTACCCAGGAACCGTATCGCATGTTCACCAGTCGTGCCGAATATCGGCTCATGTTGCGGGAAGACAATGCAGATTCTCGATTGACTCAAAAAGGTCGTGAACTGGGTGTAGTTGACAATGAGCGATGGGATGCTTTCTGTATTAAACAGGACAAGATAGAAAAAGAGGAAGCCCGTTTACGTAGCACCTGGATTCGCCCGGAACGTTTACCCTCTGAGTTGGCCGAATCGGTACTGGGTCAGCCTTTGCGCCGTGAAACCAATATTCATGATTTACTTAAAAGGCCCGAGTTAACTTACCGTAAACTAATGACTTTGCCCGATGTAGGGCCTGGAGAGAATGAAGAGCAAATTGTGGATCAACTGGAAATCAGGGCCAAGTACTCGGGCTATATTGATCGGCAAAAGGATGAGATCCTGCGTACCAAGGCCCAGGATAATGTGTGTATCCCCACAGAATTTGATTACGCATCGGTTCAAGGACTATCAAACGAGTTAAAACAAAAACTGCAAGCAGTTTGTCCGAAAGACATAGGACAGGCTTCGCGTATTCCAGGTATTACGCCAGCAGCAATTTCAATCCTTTTGATATATCTGAAACGCTACTCATCCACCAGGTCCACGGGGACAGTCTAAATTTATGGACCATACTCAAGCGATCCTGCAAGGCTCACATGAGCTGGGACTTAAACTGAGTTTGGAAGAATGTGCGCTGCTCAATAAGTACCTGCAGTTAGTACAAAAGTGGAATCGTAGTTACAATCTTGTCTCGCCTAACACGCTCGATGAGTTGGTGCAGCGTCACCTTTTAGACTGTCTCGCCCTTGCTCCCCAGTTGCTTGGTGTAAATGTTGTGGATTTTGGTAGTGGTGCTGGTTTCCCAGGGATTCCGCTTGCGATATTATTTCCGGATAAGAATTTCACCCTGATTGAGTCTAACGGGAAGAAGGCACGGTTTCTGATTCAGGCTAAGATAGAGTTGGGATTGCTGAACCTAACTGTTATCAATAGTCGCATAGAAACACTGACACAAAGGCACGAATTTGATACCGTGGTGAGCCGCGCCTTTGCAAGCATTTCAAGGATTGTGGAACTTTCTGAGGATTTGCTTCAAGAAAACGGCGTAATTGCTTGTTTAAAGGGAAAAGATTCCACCATACAATCGGAATTAGAGGCCTTTGGTCAGCAATTTGAGGTCTCAACAATTCGGCTTAACATCCCTGGACTGGATGAAGAGCGCAATCTGGTTTTACTAAGGAAAGACGAACAAAAGGGTCTGCTGACATGAGTAAGATCATTACTATCGCGAATCAAAAAGGTGGGGTGGGCAAAACGACAACCTGCGTGAATCTGGCGGCTTCATTGGCTGCCGTAAAGCGCAGAGTTCTCTTAATCGATCTGGATCCGCAAGGTAATGCCACTATGGGTAGCGGCGTGGATAAAAATACCTTACTTAAAAGCAGTTACGACCTATTAGTTGAAGGCACGCCCGTCAAGGAAGCGCTAACAGACATTATTGATTCCGTGGGGTATTCAATTATTGGGGCCAACGGTGATCTTACCGCTGCTGAAGTACATCTTCTGGAATTACCCAACCGTGAAAGCCGTTTACGAGAAACGTTGAGGCCAACAAAAAACGATTTTGATTATATTCTCATTGATTGTCCTCCCTCTCTAAATATGCTGACAGTCAATGCCTTGGTCGCAGCGGATTCGGTTATTATTCCCATGCAGTGTGAATATTATGCCCTGGAGGGGCTCTCAGCGCTGGTGGATACTATTAACAGAATACGTGAAGTTCATAATCCAACTCTCAGAATTGAAGGGCTTTTACGAACCATGTATGACCCGCGTAACCGCCTGGCCATTCAAGTTACCGAACAGCTGTGCAAGTATTTCGGGGACAAGGTCTATCGAACCGTGATTCCGCGCAATGTCAGACTGGCCGAGGCGCCTAGTCATGGTATGCCCGTGCTGCAATATGACAGGCCTTCCAAAGGGGCCCAATCCTATCTGGCCCTGGCTGGAGAGATGTTAAGACGAGAAGAAGCGAAGAAACAGCCAGTTCCAGCCTAAAGTTTTAGACTTTTCCCTGCTGTAAGTATTCACTTAGCGCAGAAACTGGCTATAATTTTCTTCAGTCACATAAGCCGCTGATAAAGCGCTAATTTTAGGAAGTCTGTCTGAGGATGTCGACAAAACGACCAAAAGGTCTCGGTAGAGGGCTTGATGCACTGCTGGGAAAATCTCCTGCACCGGTTGTTGCACCCGCTGCAACGGCAACATCTGAACGTAGCACCGATGGTGAGTTACGGGATTTACCCTTGGAAATCATCAAACGTGGTAAGTATCAGCCACGAATTGATATGCACCCTGAAACGCTGGAAGATTTAGCCAACTCTATCAAGGCGCAAGGGGTTGTCCAGCCTATCGTTGTCAGACCCGTAGACAATGAAATGTACGAGATCATCGCGGGCGAACGCAGATGGCGTGCTTCTCAGCAGGCCGGTTTAAAAGTGATTCCAGCGATCATTCGAAATGTTCCCGACGAGGCCGCCGTGGCCATGGCCTTGATCGAAAATATTCAACGGGAGGAGTTAAATCCCATTGAAGAAGCGATTGCCCTGCAGCGCTTGTCAGATGAATTTGAGATGACCCATATGCAAGTCGCCGAAGCGGTTGGCCGTTCTCGGGCCGCAGTGACAAATCTCCTACGTTTACTTTCACTGACAGACGAAGTGAAAAAGATGCTGTCCTCCGGGGATCTAGAAATGGGTCATGCCCGGGCAGTACTCTCCCTTTCTACTGCCCAGCAGGTTCAGGCTGCACGTACGGTAGTGGCCAAGGGACTTTCTGTTCGTGAAACCGAGCGTCTGGTCAGGTCCATGCTCGAGCCACCCAAGCCTAAACAGTCAGATCAGAGCAAAAACGACCCGAATATAAAAAGGTTACAAGAAAAATTGTCTGAGCGTCTGGGGGCCAAGGTGTTGATTCACCACGGACAGAAAGGGAAGGGCAAAATGGAAATCATATATAATAGTGTGGACGAGCTGGACGGAATCATCTCACACATCAAATAATCGCCTAATTTTTATACCCCACAAAAATTTTTCTCGGATAATGTCGATTACATGGCACAGTCAGCCCTTGCAGTGCTCGTTAGCAACAGGCTATAATTCGCCCCGCTTTTAAGCGAGCGCCATCCGCATGGGAAAAACCAGTAGACCAGCCGGTGTGTTATTGCTTGGAGTGGGTACGATACTCAGCTCCATGACCATATCCGGTTTTTTATTGGGCTATGTAACCGATTATTTTTTGGATACTATGCCTCTGTTTCTACTTGGTTTCGGCTTTCTGGGTTTACTGGGCGGCACGTTGAAAGTGTATAAACTTTTAACTCATCCGGATTTTAATAAGAGTTGAATAGCAGCAAGAGTGGAGTCGCAAGCAGCGCCCGCCGCCTACTAATAATACAATTAGTGTGTGGTGCCATAGTTGCGATCGCGTTTGGGTTCACCCAGGGTCTAGACCCGGCTGTCTCCTCGCTCTTCGGTGTGGGCATCAGCATCGTTTCCATGTTGCTCTTGTCTTCAGGCGTGCGTCGCGCTGAACAATCGGCGTTGGTAGATCCCAAAAAAAGCATGGGTTTGCTTTATTTTGGTGCAGTTCAACGCTTTGTGTTGATTGTAGTATTTTTCATAATTGGAATTAAGGCGCTTGCGCTGGATCCATTAGGGATCAGCGTGGGCTTTATCGCTGCGCAGGTGTCCAACATTGTCGGTATGCATAGCAGCAATAAGAGTTAAAACTAGGAATTGACTAAGTAGGAGTCTTAATAAGTGGCTGGCTCAGAAAATTCATCCGGTGGCGGTACTGTTCAGTATATACAGCACCATTTAACGAATCTTTGTATTGGGGACTGCGATCCAGTCACCCACCAGGCAGCCGGTTTTTGGGCCTTGCATTTGGATACCGTTATAGTTAGTTCCCTGCTCGCTCTTTTAATTATTGTGGTGAGTTGGAGTCTAGGGCGTAAGTTACAAACTGGCGCACCTTCTGGATTTCAGAACTTTGTGGAAATTATTATCGAATTCGTCGATAAATCCGTAAAAGACACCTTCCCCGGCCATAACCCCCTTATCGCACCACTGGCCCTCACTATTTTTGTGTGGGTGTGGTTGATGAACTTTATGGACTTGATCCCTGTTGATCTTTTGCCTTTGTTAGCGAGTTATGTGGGCGTGCAGTACTTGAAAGTGGTTCCAACCACAGACCTGAACACCACGCTGGCTATGTCGTTAACGGTATTTGGGTTAATAGTTTTTTACAGCATAAAAATGAAGGGTCTTGGTGGTTACATCAAAATGTTTCTGTTCCATCCCTTTGGTAAGTTTTTTATCCCTGTAAATGTCGTGATGACAGCCATTGAAGAGTTGGCAAAGCCTCTCAGTCTGGCTCTGCGACTTTTTGGAAATATGTTTGCCGGTGAGTTGGTATTCCTGCTTATAGCCCTGCTGGGTGGTGCAGCAACGATAGGAGCGGGGCTGCTTTATATACTACCGCTTCAGGTTATTTTGGATCTTGCCTGGTTGATATTTCATATTCTGGTTATCAGCTTACAGGCCTTTATCTTTATGGTCTTGACTATCGTTTATCTGGGCATGGCTCATACGACAGACCATTAATTTGTTTCTTTTTATTTTTAGTTTTTAGTTACAACGTTTCGAGGAGATGAAACTATGACGCCTGATATGATCGCCAATATCTATGCTTACACTGCAGTAGGCGTTGGTGTTATTTTGGCTGCTGCTGGTTTAGGTTCTGCCATTGGTTGGGGCCTGATTTGTGCGAAGACTCTTGAGGGTATCGCTCGTCAACCAGAAATGCGTCCACAATTGATGACGAACATGTTCATATTCGCAGGTTTGATGGAATCTTTCCCATTTATCATCCTAGCGTTTGCCATGTGGTTCCTTTTTGCGAATCCATTCGTGGGTGCGTTGCAAGCTGCAATTGGCGGCTAATATTTTTATCGCAACGAGCAAAAGAGGGATTAGATCATGAATATTACAGTGACCCTGCTTGCCCAAGTGGTCGCGTTTATCATCCTGATCTGGTTTGTTAACAAGGTGCTGTGGAAGCCCCTGTCTAGCATGCTGGAAAAGCGTAGCGCTACGATAGCCGATGGCCTTGCTGCTGCCGAAAAAGGTAAAAAAGAGCAAGAGCTTGCTGAGAAAAAAGCAACTCAGGTCATCTCAGAAGCGAAGCAGCAAGCCGCTGAAATCCTTTCTCAATCCCAAAAACGTGGGACTGAGATTGTTGAAGAAGCGAAAATGCAAGCTCGCAAAGAGGCTGATCGTATAGTCGCTGCGGCTAACGCGGAAATTGAGCAAGAGATTAATCGGGCCAAAGAACATCTTCGCCAAGAAGTGGCCAATGTTGCCCTGGCGGGTGCAGGTAAGATCTTGAAGAAAGAGATCGACGCCAAGGCACACGCTGCTCTTGTCAAAGACCTGGCAGCCCAAATTTAAGAGACGACAGCAATGGCAGAACTAGTAACAGTAGCTCGACCTTATGCACAAGCAGTCTTCGATCTTGCCAGACAGACCAATACATTAGCTCTTTGGTCAAAGGCGCTATTAACCATGGCCGAAGTTTCTGCTTCACCTGATGTTAAAAAGATCATCGGTAACCCGAAAGTAGATCAAAAAACGGTCGGGCGCGCTATGGCCGACATGTGTAAGGGTGATAAACCAAAAGAGCTCCTTAACTTCACGGATGTTTTGGTGGAAGCCGGTAGATTGAAACTATTGCCAGAAATGGCTGTGCTTTTTGAAGCATTAAAGGCAGAAGCAGAAAAGACTGTCGTAGCTGAAGTTACCTCTGCTTTTGAAATCGACAACAGCCAAAAAGAAGCTATCAAAGCTGCGTTGAAAAAACGTCTGGGTAAAGAGGTGGAAGTGAGTACTACCATAGACAACAGTCTTATTGGTGGTGCCCGTATCAAAGCCGGCGACCTGGTAATTGATGGTAGTGTTAAAGCACAGCTGTCCAAGCTGACAACCGAATTGACGCATTAAAGTTTAAGAGGATAAATCATGCAACTGAATCCAACTGAAATCAGTGACTTGATTAAAAAGAAAATTGAAAATTACAGTGCAGCAACAGAAGCACGCACTGAAGGCACGGTTGTTGGTTTGACTGACGGTATCGTGCGTATACATGGGCTTTCAGACGCTATGTCTATGGAAATGCTTGAGTTTGATGGCGGACGTTATGGTCTGGCATTGAATCTGGAAAGAGACTCTGTAGGTGCGGTTGTTCTGGGTGATTACCAAGGGATTGCTGAAGGTGACTCTGTACGCTGTACAGGTCGCGTTTTAGAAGTTCCGGTAGGACGAGAACTATTAGGTCGAGTGGTTGATGCGCTTGGCAATCCTATCGACGGTAAAGGTCCGATCAATGCGAAAGAAAGCTCGCCTATCGAAAAAATTGCACCGGGCGTAATTGAACGTAAATCTGTTGATCAACCCGTTCAAACAGGTCTGAAATCAATAGACTCCATGGTACCCATAGGTCGAGGTCAACGTGAGTTGATTATCGGTGACCGTCAAACAGGTAAAACGGCTGTTGCAGTTGACGCCATCATCAACCAAAAAGGGACCGGTATTAAGTGCGTTTACGTTGCCATCGGTCAGAAGGCCTCTTCTATTGCGAGCGTAGTGCGCAAGCTGGAAGAACATGGCGCTATGGCGCACACCATCGTTGTTGCAGCTACCGCGTCTGATTCTGCTGCGATGCAGTATCTTTCAGCCTATTCGGGTTGTTGCATGGGTGAATACTTCCGCGACCGTGGTGAAGATGCGCTTATCGTTTATGATGATTTGACCAAACAAGCTTGGGCTTACCGACAAGTTTCTTTGTTGCTACGTCGTCCACCGGGCCGTGAAGCCTATCCCGGAGACGTTTTCTATTTGCACTCCCGTTTATTGGAGCGCGCTGCACGTGTAAATGCTGACTATGTTGAGAAGTTTACAAATGGCGCGGTAAAAGGCAAAACAGGCAGCTTGACCGCTTTGCCAGTGATCGAAACCCAAGCGGGTGACGTATCAGCCTTCGTACCCACCAACGTAATCTCCATTACTGATGGCCAGATCTTCCTTGAAACCAGTCTTTTTAACTCAGGTA
>JAOUPJ010000026.1 GCA_029879945.1 Gammaproteobacteria bacterium | reverse complement strand
TCTTTTCGACAGGGCCCGCACCAGCTCGCCCAAAAATGCACAAATACCCAACGACCCTTAGACTGCGACAGATCCCAAAGCTTGCCATCCAGGTTTTCGAGTTTAAGGGGAGGTGCTTGCTTTCCTTCCAGCTGCATCAAACCCTTGGGTAATTCAGCGAGTGTAGGCATAGAAATAGTTAGCAATAACAAAATGGAGATGATATTTCTCACGGCTTTATGTCTTCCACACAAGTAAGATCTTTGAACACTATCTCTTTAACGGGTCCTTCCCGCTTTAGGCCCGTGGGAAATCGCATGCGCAAGGTGAATGGCCCAGTTTGCCAAGGTATCACCACACTCCCTCCCACGCCCTCATCCAATCGCAAGTCACGCACTTCAGGCATCAGGGTCCAACCAAAAGTGGAGCGATGGGCCTGTTTCAACTGAAGCTCATCCCATGTCTTGTGCCAATGTTCTCTACCCAGGCGTTGAATCCTTTCCTTTCCTTCGAACCGCCACAGATCCAGATCCACCCATAACGCTTCGAGTTTTTTGTTTTTAATGATTGGCGTGATCAAACAGCTCTGGACGATTTTATCTACCGCCGCACTGGAGAACTCCCGGCCCAGGTAGAAACCACGGAGTTGTTCCGGGGTACGACGAACGATACGCGCATAGACCTCTTCGTCTTCATATTCGGGCTGCGTACTCTTTTCAGCGCTCAACGATGCGCTACCATAAAGCATCATAAACAGACAGGTAAGCGTTAACCCGCTAAATTTTTTCATACCAAGCCGCCCAAACACCATTAAACATAGCCACTGTTGCTAACATAACCTAAAAACAGATTCCACACATCTGCAGGGATCATTGACGCCCTGATGTCAGGGCATAGATTGAGCCAAACCCAAAAACTGGTTAATTATTCAACGTATTGGAGATTTTAGCCCGCCTATGGTACGGTTACGGCTATTAACCAGCCTCTACTTGTGTCCGTTTAATACTACTCAAGATATTGCGCTATCCTGAACACGAAGATTTGCGAAGCCGCCAATCTTCATACTCCACAGGAGTCAAATATGACTGTAGCAAAGCATAAGGTTGTAACCATCGAATACACCTTAAAAAACGATGAAGGCGATGTCATCGATAGTTCGGTAGGAGGCGACCCGCTTACCTATCTACACGGCGCAAGCAACATCATCAGTGGACTGGAAAAGGCGCTGGAAGGGATGTCTCCCGGCGATTCCACCTCCGTGCGCGTCCCCCCTTCTGAAGGCTATGGAGACCACAATGCCGAATTGATTCAAAATGTTCCCAAGGCCATGTTTGGAGGGACAGAAATCAAAGTAGACGAGCAGTACCACGCGGAAGACCCAAATGGAAATCCCGTGATGATTACTGTGCGCGAAGTGGGCGAGGAGGAAGTGACCATCGATGGAAACCACCCTTTAGCGGGTATCCATCTGAATTTTGATGTCACAATCATCGAAACCCGGGATGCTAGCGAAGAAGAACTTGAGCATGGACATGCTCACGGGCCTGGCGGACATCATCATTGATTCGTGAAGCTGGGCCGAGTTCAAGACTTGCCCAGCTTACTCCCCTGCCACCGTCATCTTATTGAGCAGAATAGAACCTACCTGGATATTGCGGCGGGGATCCACGTCCTGGGCAATTTCCGCAATGTTCAAAAACATGTCCTTTAGATTACCGGCCACAGTCACCTCTTCCACCGGAAATTGAATCTCCCCATTTTCCACCCAAAATCCGGCTGCACCACGAGAGTAGTCGCCAGTGACCCCATTCACGCCCTGGCCCATTAGCTCTGTGACGACTAGACCTTTGCCCATGTCGGAAATGAGCTGCTCTAGCGATTTGGGGCCTGCCTGGACAATAAGATTGTGCACACCACCTGCGTTGGCCGTGCTTTCCAGACCCAAACGACGGGCTGCGTAACTATCCAGAATGTAGTGCTGCAAGATCCCGTCTTTCACCAGATCGTTGGCGCTGGTGGCCACCCCTTCACTATCGTACGGGGCACTGGCGATGCCTTGCAAGACATGCGGCTCTTCACGCATATGCATCCAATCTGGAAATACCTTTTGGCCTAGCGAGTCGAGTAAGAAAGAGGCCTTGCGATACAAGGCACCCCCGCGTACGGCACGCAGAAAATGCCCAATCAGGCCCGAAGAGACATCATTACTAAAGATTACAGGGACCTCACAGGTTGACACCTTTCTTGCCCCCAAGCGGGAAACGGTTCGGTCTGCCGCCTTCTGACCAATAAATTCGGGTGATTCCAGCCCCGATGCCATTCTGCTAGTGGAAAACCAGTAGTCGCGCTGCATTGTGTCGCTCTCTTTGCCGATCACTGTGCAACTGATGCTGTGGCGTGTAGTGGGGTAGCCGCCAATAAAACCATGGCTATTGGCATAGACGTGGGTGCCCCGGTGGCTGTTTACACTCACGCCATCCGTATTGATGATTCGCGCGTCCCGATCCCTTGCGGCCTGCTCGGTGGCAATGGCCAAATCAATCGCTTCCTCGGAATTCACCGCCCAGGGATGACATAGATCCAGATCCGGATAGTTCCACGCCATACGTGACTCATCCGCCAGACCCGAATATTCGTCTTCAGCGGTGAACTTGGCTATATTGCTGGCGGCCTTAACGGTGTCGGCAATGGCCTCTTTACTAAAATCGGAGGAACTGGCCGATCCCTTTCGCCTGCCGAAATAGACCGTGATGCCCAAGCCCTTATCTTGATGATACTCCAGGGTCTCCACTTCTGAATTTCGTACTGTGACCGATAGACCCGACTCCATGCCGATTGAGGCCTCTGCAGCCGTGGCACCGGCCCCCTTGGCCTCGGCCAGCGCATACTCCACCGCGCGCATCAATTCAGGATCCATTTGTTTGTTCGCTTTCATGTTTGCTTCTGCCGACATAGGGCACACTTCCTCGCTACTAGGCGCTGGTTCCACCGACCGTCAAACCATCGATACGCAGGGTGGGTTGACCCACGCCTACCGGCACGCTCTGTCCGTCCTTGCCGCAGGTTCCTACGCCCAGATCCAGTTTCAAATCATTTCCGACCATACTCACTCGGGTCATTGCTTCCGGCCCATTCCCGATTAGCGTGGCACCTCGAACCGGGGTAGTCACTTTTCCATTTTCAATGAGATAGGCCTCGGAGGCTGAAAATACAAATTTTCCGGAGGTGATGTCCACCTGACCACCGCCGAAATTGACTGCATACAGGCCCTTATCCACTGACTTAATGATCTCTTGCGGATCGTGGTCTCCGGGCAGCATATAGGTGTTGGTCATACGCGGCATGGGCAGGTGGGAATAGGACTCCCGTCTACCATTTCCAGTGGGCTGCACGCCCATGAGTCTGGCGTTGAGCTTGTCTTGTATATAGCCCTTGAGTACGCCATTCTCGATTAATGTGGTGCATTGGGTGGGCACGCCCTCGTCATCAATATTGAGGGAGCCGCGTCGGTTCTCAATGGTGCCATCGTCCACGATGGTACAGAGTGGAGAGGCCACTTTTTCACCGACTCGACCGGAGAAGGCAGAGCTGCCCTTGCGGTTGAAGTCTCCTTCCAGGCCGTGGCCCACCGCTTCGTGCAATAATACGCCGGGCCAACCCGGGCCGAGCACAACTGTCATGGAGCCGGCAGGGGCATCAATTGCCTCCAGGTTGACTAATGCCTGCCTGACTGCCTCTCGGGCATAAGAAAGGCCTCGTTCTTCTTCCAGAAAGTAGGAGTAGGGGACACGTCCACCCCCCCCTGAGGAGCCGATTTCACGTCGTCCGTCCTGTTCGGCGATCACACTAACGCTCAATCTCACCAGGGGACGAACATCAGTGGCTAACGTCCCGTCGGACGCGGCAACCAGAATCACATCATGCGTGGCAGCCAAACCCACCATTACTTGTTTGATGCGAGGGTCCAGGCGTCTAGCCTCCTTGTCCAGGCTCTCTAGTAATTGGATCTTGTCCTTCTCATTTAAAGAACCTAAGGGATCGATCGGCGCATAGAGCTGATTTCCCTGCACAAGTCCGGATGGGACCAGAATCGATTTTTCCTGGCCCTGTCTTGAAATGGCTTGTACCGTTTGAGCAGACTTTTCCAGTGCAGAAAGGGAGATGTCGTCGGAATAGGCAAAACCAGTCTTCTCGCCACTGATCGCTCGCACCCCCACGCCTTTGTCGATGCCAAAACTCCCGTCTTTAACACGGCTGTCTTCCAGAGACCACGACTCATAGCGGGTGTGCTGAAAATAGAGGTCTGCTGCATCGATTCCACCGTGGGACATCATGCTGCCAAGCGTGGATTCCAACTGATTCATTTCCAGACCAGTCGGTTCAAAAAATAGCGCTTTCGCTACATCCAGGTCTTTGCTCATAACACCTCAAGCAAGTTTTCGATGGTCGACGGCAGGAAAATTCCGTCGAGTGTTGAGTAGTCTTTCACGGTCTATCTCTGCAATAACGACACCGGAGCCACGAGGGAGTCGGTCTAGAATGTTGCCCCAAGGATCAACGATCATGCTGTCACCGTGGGTTTCCCTGCCGTTGACATGATAACCACCCTGAGCGGCAGCGACGACATAGGAGAGATTTTCAATCGCCCTGGCGCGAACCAGGGTTTCCCAATGCGCCCGGCCTGTGATGGCAGTGAAGGCCGAAGGCACAGCAATCACTTCCGCCCCCTTGCTCAGTAATTGCCGAAATAGTTCAGGGAAACGAAGATCATAACAAATTGCCAAACCCAGTTTACCGAAAGGGGTATCCACCACCACCGTCTCCTCCCCTGCCTCGATGGTAGACGACTCATTGTACCGTTCGTTTGCATCCACTAGTGACACATCGAACAGATGTACCTTGTCATATCGGGCAACACATTTTCCTTGGGGATTGAACACCAGGCAGGCTGAACGAATTCGCTTGGGGTCACTGGACTCCAGGGGTGCTGTTCCACCTACAATCCATATTCCTTTTTGTTTTGCTTTTTCGGCCAGGAATCGGGTGACTGGCCCTTCTCCGAGCCTTTCTTTAACCTTTACCTTGTCGGCCTCATTCATTCCCATCTGGTAAAAATTTTCAGGCAATACGACCAACTCCGCTCCAGCTTCCACAGCTTGAGCAATGAGCCTGTCTACCTCAAACAGATTGGCCTCTACATTTGGACCAGACGCCATCTGGATCGCCGCAACCTTATTCACTGAGCAAAGACCTCCCTGTATAAATTACTCTTGAACTTCATCCTGCAATTCCACTTTGGGTTTTTCCACCTCTGCTATCGTTGGATTGCTCCATGGACCTGTTACTTGATATTGTAACGAACTAATCTCATCTATTTGCGGACCCAGCAGTTTGTTTAGCGCGAAAAGAGTCAAGCCCACCGCCGGTGTTACCAGAATCCCGGTGATCAGCGGTACTGAATCGCCCACCTTGGGCGTTACTGTCACAACCTGATCATATAATTTTTCTGCCAGATCAACCTGGCCTGCCATTTCCACTTTGACCGCTGGGCTATCCAGAACCAAACCCGGCGTAAAGGCGACACCGTTTTCAATGTCAAATTCACCGGTTACCGAATCAAAGGCCATTCCTTCGGCAAACACATCGCGAAAATCCAGAAAAATCCGCCTGGGCAGTGTCTGAATACTTAATAAACCAAAGACTCGCGCAGCGCCAGGTTCCACATCCAGCAAACGCCCTCCCTTCACGTCCATAGAGACCTTCCCGGTGAGACGATCAAAGGAAAAGTCCAGAGGGCTACCAAACCAGGAGGCCTGAATAGCCAAATCGGTTAAGCCTCCCGCGATAGTACCAGCGAAACCGGATTGTTCAAGAAGTTTCCCCAGATTTCTGGTATGCGCGTCTATTTTAAACTGTGAACTTTGATTTTTGTTTTCTTCTGTCCATACACCTGCAGCGGTAATCTGGGTATCGGGCGAACTCATTTTTAGCTTGTTCAATCTCAAACCATTGGATTCCCGTTTTGCGTCTAACTCCAGCTTGCCGTAGCTCACACCATCGAAAACAAATGAATTTGCAGAGATGGTCATTTCAGGCATCTCTTGCGGCCCTAGATCCAGTAAGAGCCCTTTAGATTTCTTCTCCGTCTTAACAGATTTTGCACGTAGATTTTCCATTTCCATAGTAATAGGTGTACTGGTCAAGACCAGAGGCAAAAAGATATTGCCCGCTAGATCAGGGCCTCGTGTATGGAAGGACCAGCCTTGTGAGCTACTTGAGGCCTGAACATTTACATCTGAAAATCCCAGCCCATATAGTTCCAAATTTGCTATAGCGACATCAAAGTAGTGTGAGCCTGAATCACCACCCTGCTTGAACAAACCAACTTCATTTTCTTCCGGCAAAATATACGGCTGCCAAGCAGACCAGGAAAATCGATCCAGTTTTCCTGTGTAACGAAACCCAAATTCTTGTGGCAATTGCGGAATGATGCCGATTCCAATTGCACCTCGATTGACCCCACCCGCTCCGAGTTCGAGAACTGTCTGCGTGTCACCGTAGATGATGTTGAGCTCTTTGTTTCCTTCAGACAAATCTAGCAATAAATCAAACGCCTTCACCTCTTTGTCTGCCTTTGCCACAGGGTAGGGCAAGTTGACTCCTAGTCCTTCCAGATCAGAACGTACATTCAACAAGGGCTTGCGCTCGGCCTGAAGACTTTTTATCGGGATATTTATTCCCGCCTCCACATAGGCAGACCCAGAAAGAAATCCAGCCCAATGTTTGTTACCCGTAAATTTATCTAAAACGTACTCCAGATCTTCAAGATCCAGAATTCCACCGTGTTTCAATTCAATAGTGGTTCCGCGCTCGTCTTCTCTCGTTGAAATAATCACATCCAAGAGATGTTTTCCAAGGAGACTGATTATTTTTTCTGAATAAACCCCCTTATTATCAAAAGTGAGTGTTCCGGAAAAATCTTTCAACTCCAGCCCGAGCTCATCTGCTTTCACATGATTTTCCTGGAATTCTACCTCTCCCCTGTATATCGTGTTTTCAGCAGATGCCAGGGGGATATCCAGCGCTAGACTTAGCTCACTATTTCCCTTTATGTCATAGATGTGCATATATTTTGCGAAAATGTCTTCCAAAGGACTATTGTGTAAATACTTAAGTTTATCCTTCGTTCGACCTGTTGCGTTTCCTCGTATCTCCAATATCAATTCTTCCTGCTTGAAGTCCTTAATATTCACAGACACATTCTTCAATTCGGTGCCATATACATTTCCTACCGATGCATCAAAACTCAAGCTGGCACCACTATAGTGAAACTCCCCATCAATTCCTCTGATTCTTGGCCATCCGCGGACATAATCCAGGGTTCCCCCTTTAAGATCCAAACGCAAATCAAAATTGCCATCACTTTCCAAAAATGGAAATTTCTTTATTGGTCCGTAGAATACGATCCCACCCGATGTTATTTCTCCGGCCTTCAGCGACCTGTCAATCCAGGTCACAACGCTTTCTTTCATCACGCCACGGGGAAGATATTTTGAGATATTCGCCGCGTTTTTTCCCGCCACCTGAAAAGCCAGATCTAGAAATGGCGAATCGCCGTTAGTGGGTATATCAACATCAAATTCGCCATCAATTTGAATTTCAGTAGATGCGACATTTAATTTACTTGCATTCAATAACCAATGATCTTTTTCCTTTTTCCAAGCCAGCGTTCCGTTCATGCGACTAAACCCGACCTCACCGCCAAACAGCCAGGGATAATCGATAGACCAATCGTGCGAGGTCAACAGGATTGATCCTGCACTTGGCGTAAGCGCCAACTCGCCACTGAATCGTTTCAATCCCGGTAGGTTTTTCCAGGCATGTGTGCTGACCGAAGACAGTTGCGCATTGAACGAAAAATAGGGCTCTGACTCTTCAGTTGACTGAAAGTGAAGCGTAACATCTCTTAACCCACCATTTGGGCGAATACCTCTTATGGCCTCCGGCAGCCCTTCTGGTCCAAGCGCAGCCATTTCAACAAAACGTGAAACTGGCTCCAAGGAAAGATTCGAGGCCTTCAACGCTATGGTATTGGGACTTTCCTGGAAACTGAGATCAAAACGTGACTCCGGCCATACCTCACCACCACTGATCATCACAAAATTATCTGTTAACAGCCGCCAGCCATTACCGTCTTTTTTGAAAGAAAAATTTCCGTTGAGCTTATCCACGCCCATTAATCGAGCGGTCTCTTTAGCGCGAAAACCCACTCCGTCTATGGAAACCGCACCCTGCACACTGGAAAGTCTGGCAAATTCCCATTCACTCCATAGCCTAACTTTCGCGTTTCCATCCACCAGTTGCGCTTTACCCACATCCCGACTCGGTGCCCAAGACTCCACATTTAGATTTTGACCATCTACATAAATTGAACCCGACCAGCCATCTGCCGAAAAAAGATCACCGATAAGGTTCATCGAAAACGATATTGCGCCTCCCAACTGCGTTGGTAAATTCGCTGAACCGTCTATCTGATGGTTGGCTGCATCATTTCTCATGTTCAGGTTCACATCACTGAACTGCCATTTTCGGCGCTTTTCTTTTTTATCGTGCCAAACGATAACACTGTTTCTTAGATCCAAATAGTCTCGCCCTAGCATCCAGGCAGCAAGTGGATTCTCGGAGCCCGTTGTATCCGTGGCTTCATCGGAAGCGACATCAGGCAAGGCTGCTGAAGAAACCCGCTCCATCCCTTCTATAGTCAAGCTTCCATCTTCTTGGCGAACTATCATCAAACTGGCGCCATCAACGGTTAAGGAGCCTGGAACAATTTCTTGTTTTTTGATCGAACTTAGAAGATTGATACCAATTTTTATATTGGCAAAGCGCGCGAATGGACGTTTGGATTTTTTACTAATTAGATTTAGGTTCTTAAGCACCAATAGGGGTTCGAACCCTCGCCATTCGGCGTCCATACTTCCAATTTGAACTGGCTGCCCGATAAACTTACTCGCCCAGCTTTCTATATCGCCTTTGTATTCGTCGGCGAAGGGCAGAGCAATCCGCACCACGCTCAGACTCACCGCCAAAAGGACTACTGTTACAACCACCACATACCAAATCGAAAACCACATGATGCGGAGGCGCTTTTGCACTCCTTCAGTCAGATTTTCGATTGATTCAGACATGATTTGTCATTCGCTACTGGAGAACTACATCAAATAGTTCCTGGGTGTATTGGTTTTCCACCTGAAACGTGATGGGCTTACCGATAAAGGCCTCCAATTCGGCTACACTACCCGATTCCTCATCGAGTAAAAGATCAATGACTTTTGCCGCTGCCAGAACGAGAAAATTCTCGGCCTCATATTGACGGGACTCGCGAAGTATTTCTCGAAAAATTTCAAAGCATACCGTTTCTGGCGTTTTCACCGTGCCACGCCCGCCACAAGTTGGACACAGCTCACATAAAGTATGTTCCAAACTTTCTCGAGTTCGCTTACGAGTCATCTGCACCAACCCTAGGGCAGACACTTCACTAATATTGGTTTTGGCATGGTCTTTCTCCAGATTTCTTTCCAGGGCACGCAATACTTGGCGTTTGTGTTGTTCATCAGTCATATCGATAAAATCGATAATAATTATGCCGCCCAGATTTCTTAGACGAATCTGGCGCGCTATGGCTGAGGTCGCCTCCAGATTGGTTTTGAAAATAGTTTCCTCCAGATTTCGGTGACCGACGAAACCTCCTGTGTTTACATCAATGGTCGTCATGGCCTCGGTCTGGTCTATGATTAGATGACCTCCCGATTTGAGCTGAACCCTTTGGGACAAGGCCCGCTGTATCTCATCTTCTATCGAATACAAATCAAAGATAGGACGAGGACCGGAATACAGCTCTATCCCTTGAGTCAATTCCGGAATAAATTTGGAAACAAACTTACTAATTTTCTGATGCGCTTCACGTGAATCGATGCGAATCTTCTCCACCTCTATGCCCACCATGTCCCTCAATACACGCATGGTAAGGGGCAGGTCCTCATGTACCACTTCCCCCGCCTTTGAGAGTTTGGCCCGCTCTTGAATTGATTCCCAGATTCGCGTCAAAAAGACCATGTCCGATTTCAATTCTTCATTCGTGACACCTTCTGCGGCAGTGCGCACGATGTATCCGCCCGCTTCCGATGGGTCTTTGAGCTGCTCAACCAGTTGCCGTAGGCGTTCCCGCTCCTCTTCGCTCTCAATTCGTTGGGAAACACCGATATGTGCAACAAAAGGCATATAGACCAGAAACCGTGCCGGTATCGTGATTAAAGTGGACAAACGTGCGCCTTTTGTTCCCAGAGGATCCTTGAGCACTTGAACCAGTAGCTCCTGACCTTCTCTCACCAAATCGATAATTGGCCTCTCCTCGGCACGGGGGAGCTCGCCAATCATTTTCGAGCCATTTTGAATATCAGAGGCGTGTAAAAATGCCGCTCGCTCCAAACCGATATCAACAAAGGCGGCCTGCATCCCCGGCAGAACCCTTATGACCTTTCCTTTGTAGATATTGGCTACTATTCCGCGTTTACGTGTTCGTTCTACGTAGACTTCCTGAAGCATGCCATTTTCCACGACTGCAACGCGCGTCTCCTGGGGCGTCACATTGATTAAAATCTCTTCACTCATAGAATAAACATCTTAGATAACCTGTATTCCGGCTTTTTCCAGCAATTGGCATGTCTCATAGAGGGGCAAGCCCATTATGCCGCTATAACTGCCAGACATTTCTTTAATAAAAATCGCGGCCTTCCCCTGAATCCCATACGCACCGGCCTTATCTTGCGGCTCCTGGGTATTCCAATACCACTCCTTTTCTTGCGCAGACAAATGACGCATTTCTACGACACTGGTCTGTACAACTGAGAAACATTCCCGCTCCGTTGCAAGGGCGACGCCGGTTAGCACCCGGTGTTTTCGCCCGCCGAGCAGATCCCACATCTCCACCGCGTGATTATAGTCTTTTGGTTTTCCAAGAATATGATTTTCTACTACCACAGCGGTATCGGAGCCAAGTACCGGCCTGATTTCTTTTTGCAAGCGCCCCAAGTTGGCAAATCCGGTTTTTGCCTTCTCCAGGGCAAGTCGCTTTACATAATCGATCGCATTTTCATATTCCAAAGTGGATTCGTCGCAATTCACAGACAAAGTCTCAAAGCGAAATCCAATCTGAGACAATAATTCGGCTCGACGGGGGGACTGGGAGGCTAGATAGAATTGTATGTCAGTCATTTCGTCCCTGATTAGTCAATATAATCATTCCCTGTGATAGGGATGGCCATTCAAGAGGGTCCAAGCCCGGTAGAGTTGCTCTGCAAACAAAATCCTAACAAGGGTGTGGGGAAAAGTCATTTTTGATAGGGAAAGTCGTTCGTTCGACAACTTGATAATATTTTCCGATAAACCGTCCGCCCCCCCTATTAAGACACACACATCGGGGTAGTGTTGCAGCCAGTTGCTCAACGAAAAAGACCATTCTTGCGTAGTCTTTTCCTTACCTTTCTCATCAAGCGAAATTAGCCAGTCGTATTTTGGCAAGGCAGAAAGAATTTTTTCGCCCTCCAATTCTTTTTTTTTCTCACTGCTGAGCTTGCTACTGCTTTTAATAGGTTGAATCTGTTTGTAAACCAGCTGGATCTCTTTTGGCAGCCGTTTTTCGTATTCCTTGTAGCCCTCGTCCACCCATTTTGGTGCACGCTGGGCCACCGAAATTAAATGGACTTTCACCGTCTAGGCGCCACGAGCAGGCGTCAACTCACCGATAACTTCTTCCTGTTTGAAATTTGGGATATCCCAAAGGCGTTCCAATTGATAAAACTCCCGAATGGTTGGGAGCATGACATGAACCACCACATCACCCAGATCAACTAATACCCATTCCCCTTTCTGTTCACCTTCAACACCCAGCGGCATCAGGTTTTCTTTTTTGGCATTCTCCACAACTCGATTTGCGATCCCCCTTACTTGTCTGGAGGATGTTCCATTACAAACCACCATCGTATCCGTTACGCTCGTCAATTCATGTACATCCAGCACAGTGATTTTTTGGGCCTTCATCTCTTCCAGGCTGTCCACCACTAATTTTTCTAACTGCTTTGTGCTTTCTCTAACCACGCTCACCCTCTATAAAGTTGGTTTTGTTCAATATAATCTGCCAAATCGTCAGGCACCAAATAGCGTACGCTGCGCCCTTGCCTTAGGAAGCCACGAATTTTGGTGGCCGATATGTCTAATTGTGTCACCTGATGGACATAAACCAGACCACCAGACTGTTGATGCAATTCATCCGCGCACTCCACCAGCGCGCCTTTAAAAAACCCGTTGAACAAGGTTTTAGGGTCTCCACTCCAACCTGGACGCACCGCAACAATCAAATGGCAATAATGTATCAAGTCCTTCCATCTGTGCCATGTTTCCAAACTAAGAAATGAGTCTGAACCCAATATTAAGCATAAAGGGATATCTCCCAGTTCCAGTCGTAAAGACTCGAGCGTATCGATGGTATAAGAGACGCCCTTTCTTGCGTATTCACGCTCATCAACCTGAAACAGTGGATTGGAGCGAAGTGCGACTCGCAACATCCCCAGACGATGCTGTGCATCGGCATTGGTTCCACTTTTGTGTGGCGGTTCGGCACAGGGGATAAAGAGCACCTTCCCCAGCTTTACTTCGTCCAATACTTCCTGGGCAATTCTAAGATGCCCAAGATGAACGGGGTCGAAGGTACCACCGAGGATTCCAACCGCCTGATTCGACTCGGTCAATACAGATCGCCTTGTTTAGCTGCGTATATGTCCATCGCCTAGCACGATGAACTTTTGAGACGTGAGGCCTTCCAACCCAACCGGCCCGCGCACATGGAACTTGTCGGTGCTGATTCCAATTTCTGCACCCAGACCATACTCAAACCCGTCAGCAAATCGAGTGGACGCGTTCACCATAACCGACGATGAATCCACTTCGGCCAGGAATCGTCTTGCTCGGCTATAGTCTTCGGTGACGATCGCCTCGGTATGCTGAGAACTGTGTTTACGAATATGATCCAGGGCCTCGTCCATGTCTTTAACGATCTTGATGGACAAGATGGGAGCCAGATATTCTGTGTCCCAGTCTTCTTCCGTGGCAGTGTTGATCCTGTCACCTAAAATCGCACGTGTAGCATTACAGCCCCGCATCTCCACGCCCTTAGAATCGTAAATATCTCCCAGCCTGGGTAAAACTTGACGCGCGATCTCCTGATGGACCAGCAAGGTCTCCATCGCGTTGCAAACACCATAACGATGAGTCTTGGCGTTATCGGCAATGGCAACGGCCTTGTCCGCATCGGCGCGCTCATCGATATAGACATGGCAAATTCCGTCCAGATGCTTGATCACTGGCACACGCGCCTCATTGGAAACCCTCTCAATCAGGCCTTTTCCACCGCGGGGAATAATCACGTCTACATATTTAGGCATTTGGATCAACTCACCCACCGCAGCACGATCAGTTGTTTCTACCACTTGAACCACCTCGGTAGGCAGCCCGGCAGCCTTGAGGCCTTCTTGTATACATTGTGCTACGGCTTTATTGGAATTTATCGCTTCGGAACCGCCTCGCAAAATGGCGGCATTGCCCGATTTTAAGCAAAGCGCCGCCGCATCCGCGGTCACATTGGGACGCGATTCGTAAATGATCCCGACCACGCCCAGTGGGACGCGCATCTTGCCCACTTGAATACCGGAGGGGCGGTAACTCATCTCGCCGATTTCACCAATGGGATCAGGAAGGCCGGCGACTTGGCGAATCCCCTCGATCATGCCAGCGATCCGTTGCTCATTAAAAGCCAGCCTATCCAGTAAGGCCTCGTCCAAACCGTTGGCCTTTCCTTGTTTCAGATCTTTCTGGTTCTCTTCCATCAACTCGGAAGCGTGGGCCTCCAGGGTAAGCGCCATTTTCTCAAGGGCGTCGTTTTTCATGGCAGTGGTCGCCGTGGCCAACACCGTGGCAGATTTCCGGGCCTTTATGCCCAAGTCTTCCATATATTTCTTTATGTCATTCATGCCGAAACCAACTCTTTATTGGGTTGCGCTATATTTATGATCAATTTTATCAATTCGTCCCAGGAATTACCCGCTTTTATGCCCTTCACATAGCGGTCCGATTCCGCCGCCCGCACCAGCAAGTCTTCCAACTGCGTCTCTGTATAGCGCCGCAAGGCAGACTCGACTCGCGTCTTGCTCGGCCCAAACACTTGATTCGAGGCTAATAATTTATATTTATCAACACCTTGCGAAACGCCCTGTTTAATCAGGAGCAGTCTTCTCAGCTCCCTGGCCACGTTCCACAAGAGTAAAGGCTGTGCTTCCTTGGCCTCTCCCAAGGAACCCAGAATACGCACCGTTCGCTCTAGGTCGCCACCAAAACATGCGTCCAACAGGGCTTCCGTGCCGAACTTTGAGCTATTTGAAACCTGTTCTAATAAAATTTTATTGTCGATATGATTGAGCCCCAAGGCCTTGAGTTTGCTGATTTCCTGAGAGGCCGCCAAAAGATTGCCTTCAACAAAATCGGCCAGGGTTTCCAGGGCATCGTTTTCTATGGTCATTGCCTCCTGGCGCACATGTCTACGCAGCCAGGGCACAAATTGCTTACGCTCCAGCGGCCAGACCTCAATGACTACACCCATCTTTTCCAGCGCACTGAACCAAGCCTGCGATTTAACACGCTTTTCCAAACGGGGCAGACTGATCAGCAACACGGTATCGTCGGAAGGATGCTGGGTATAGTCCTTCAAAATCGACTCGCCCGATTTAAAGGCCTTCATACTGTTCACGCGCAATTCGATCAGCTTGCGCTCGGCAAATAGAGAGAGGTTGGTGGTGGACACCTGCACCGGAGCCCAATCAAACCCCGCATCCACCTGATAACTCTCTCGTGTGCCATAGCCTGCTGCCGTCGTGGCCTGTCGTACCTGGCGGACCAGGTCCAGGCATTGGTAGGGCTCGTCTCCGGTAATGAGGTAGACGGGCTTGATGCCTTGGGCTAGTTGTGTAGCAAGTTCTTCGGGATTTAGTTTCATGGGTTATGGCAATCGTTGATTAGACTGCCATTCTATCCCTGCCTGATAAGAATATAAACTCAAAAAAAAACCCCGCCAAAAGGCGGGGTTGAGTCATTAACTTATTGAATTAACTATTCAAATCCAAGGGTAAATGTCGATCCTAAAATCAAATCGATTTGATACCCAGTCGGATCGGAGGCCTGCACATAGACAGTGCCGCCTACAGGGACAGTAAAGTCACAGAATTGGGCACCCTGCACACTAGTTCCATAGGAGGTGCAAAGATTACTGGAAAACCCTGAGTCATTGTAAACAGCCAGATACACGACGTCATCGTAGGCATTTCTTGATGAGAGGACAACGCTGGCACCGGGTGATAGACCAGTGATCACATAGAAGCTATCACCAGATGCGCCAACCTCTGATGCCCTAGGCAATGCGCCGGTCACATCAATAGGTGCGGCGGCTGTACCCTCATTTACCGGAGCAGGTATGGTGGGCGTAAGCACGAAATCGAATGTAGACCCCATAGCACCTGAGTAGTCAAGAACTTTGATGTACAACTCACCGGAAGCGTTGGTGCTACCCTCACAGCTTCGATCTGTGTAGGTGTAAGAGCTGTAGCACACTGAAGAGACAAAGCCCGATGCGTCGTAGAGTCGATAACTTGCCGAGCCCTTTGTCTCAGTGAAGGCAACATTATATAAGTGGTTAGCCGTCAAACCAGTTATGACAAAATAGCTGGTACCATCTCTCGCCACCGTACCAGATAGACCCGAGCTTATGTCTAATGGAGTCATGGAGGTACCCTGATTAACAGGTGCTGTTCCGGTCGAGACAACAGTAAGATTGAAATTTGCGCCCCAGGAAGACATATCCGTGACACGGATAACGATAGTTCCCGTGGTCACTGGAAATTCGCAAGCAAAATCGACAATTTTCGATCCAAACACATCACATTTTGACACGAATTCTTCTTCAACTTCGATAGTCACGATGTCAGTGATCCCGGAAACCGTTACCGAGTAAGCCTCAGTCGTTCCCAAGCCGCTAATGGTATATTCCGTTACTCCACCAGGTCCGACGGAACCAGCATAGGGGAAGGCCCAGTTAGCGAAAGCATCGCTAACCGTTTCGTCGGGTGGAACTGTAGTTTCTACAACGTTAATACTATAGGTACTGCCAACAGATGAATTTAAACCGTCTGCCTGCACATATAAATCACCGCTACCGCTTGGCTGTGTTACACACGCCTCATCCTCTATCAAAAGTTTTGATGAAGAACAAAGACCCACAGAGAATCCCGTGTCGGAGTAGACATCCAAATTGATGTTAGAGCTAAGTCCAGTCATAGACACGATATACCACTTGGCGGGATCTAGTCCGGCTTTATGGTAATAGCTGTTCCCTTTCGGTCCAACCTCAGAAGCCAAAGGTACGGTTGCCAAAGAAATTGGCGACGTAGGATTGCCTTGATTGTTCGGTGATGAATTATTAATGATTACGTTAAGTTGAAATGGTGTGCCGGAATAGTACCCTGAAACGCTGACATTTAGAGTACCCGTACTATCAGAGCGTCCGGTACAGACTTCTGCCTCAATCGCATTATTGTTTGAAAGACAGTCGGATGTATAGGCGTCCGTCAGGGGGCTCACCACTAAAGACGCCGCATTGTATAGACCATCCACGGTAACAATATAGTTGGTAAGTGGAGTTAATCCTGTAATTTGATAATAACTTGTACCCGTTCCGCTAACTTGTCCAGAATAAGGCAAAGAACTCACACTCGAAGGGGTGCCTGACAATCCTTCGTCTACCGGCGCGGGAAGCAACCCAATAGTAAAACCCGCCCCCGAAGGAGTTGTTGCATCAAAACTCAGATAGAGTTCACCCGTTCCACTACTGGTTCCAATTGTTCCATGCCCCAGAATTGCAAACGAGCTCCCAGCAGAAACGCTGAATGCCGAGTCAGAATAGATATTCCCTGCAAACGAATTAACCTGATTTTTGAGATACACATAATATTGCGTACTGGGAGTAAGCCCTGTGATTTTGTAGTAGCTGAAGTCTCCAATGCTATTGGAAACGACCTGCGCGTCGTAAGGCATTAAACTCGTGATGTCAATAGGTGCTCCCACTGTACCTTCTGATATATAACTAATAGGGCCTACGGGAGCCAAAGATGTTATGTGGAGACTAAAGGCACCACCATTCCCGGATACATCCACAACCTTTATGTATAGGCTGCCGGTACTAGTCGTAGTACTGCATGTCTCATCCAGGTTTCCTGGGTAGACCCCTTGGCACAGAAAGCCAGTCGAAAAATCGCTGTTTCGATACACCGCGAAATCTGCGTTATATTCTAGGGCCGATAGATCGATTTTGTATTCGATTGTAGTTGAGCTTTTAACAAATTTAAAATGAAGCGTTTCGTTTGCTGCGAGTGTGCCAGTGTAACTCGCTGTATTGCTCAAATTAAAAGGCAAGACCTGGCTACCATTTGCCTGCTCGACAATATTTTTCGTCGTGGGCGACTCACTACCGCTGTCGAAACAAGCGACTAGACTAAATGCTATGAGAAAGTAGAAGGAACGACGAAATAGGGCACGCATGGTTTTTCTCCTTATTGGACAGCCAGTTTGCTTATCGTATAAGGAACTGAAAAAATTAAACGAAAAAACGGCAAAAATTCACATAATTTCGCGTATCAGGGAAAATAATCTGGAAGAATCTAGACTCTAAATAATAAAATAGACAAAGCTCGGTTCGTTCATGAAAAAAGCTCAAGACAAGATCGCCAAATCTCCAATTATAGGCAAAAGAGACCTGGATTGTTTTTAATTAACTTTTAGTTCTCATACGAGTCAAAATCAACTCAAAGGCCTGTCGATAAATGTCTTCACGCAGTGTCTGTTCTTCACCGCTTTGGGCAAGTAGCTGGCTCGCATTCAAGGCGTAATCTCGCGTTAGTACAAGCTGATCTAAAGACACTAATACCTCGCCTTTATTCGAGACAATTTTATAATCCAACAACAAACGCAGTTCCTGCTCCAGGGCTTGTCCGCCAGACCCCACCGTGAGTACTCGTGTCTGCCAGCGCTCTTTTTCAATTGAAATAACGGCCTTCGCTTGTGCCTCATCTTCCACCCAGTCTTCACCTATGACCAACTGTCGATTGATAATGCGAGAAAAGGCGTGATCAAGGGCGACCCCTCTCAGCGCAACAGGGGCCAGGTTTGGCGGCACTGAAACGGCCGAACGCAAGTGAAAGCCGCAAGCGGTAAGCGCGAGAAAAATCACCAGAAAAAAAACGACCCGCATCTATCCAACCACAATATTGACCAGCCTGCCTGGCACCACTATCACGCGCTTTATCTCTTTTCCTTCGGTATGACGCAACACATTTTCATCACCCGTAGCCTGCGCCTCGATCTCTTCCTTGCTGGCCGAGGCAGGAACCGTAATCTTGCCTCTCACTTTTCCATTGACCTGAATCATGAGTTGAACACTATCAGACACTAGCGCAGACTCATCTGCCACAGGCCAAGAAACCAATGACACATCATCTTCCTTACCTAGGGCATGCCATAGCAAGTGTGTAAGGTGTGGAACGACTGGAGACAAGACCAATACCACCGACTCAAAGGCCTCTTGCAGAACGGCACGCCCTTCATCGCTATCGTCACTAAATTTTCCAACTGCATTCAACAATTCCATCACCGCAGCAATAGCAGTGTTGAAGGTATGTCTACGTCCATAATCATCACTGACCTTTACGATGGTCCTGTGGATCGCACGTCGCAATTCTTTTTGCTCTTCCGTAATGCCCTTTTTAGCCGCCGCTATCAGCCCCTTTTCAACATGATCCGCAATCATTTTCCATACACGCTTGAGAAAGCGGAAAGCACCTTCAACCCCTTGATCAGACCATTCCAAAGATTGCTCAGGCGGCGCTGCAAACATCATAAATAAGCGAGCCGTGTCCGCGCCGTATTGATCAATAAGCGCCTCGGGATCTACTGTATTGCCTTTGGACTTGGACATCTTGGCCCCGTCCTTCAAGACCATGCCTTGAGTGAGCAGATTTTTAAAAGGCTCATCATCTTTGGCCAGTCCCGCATCACGCATCAGCTTTTGAAAAAAGCGCGCATAGAGCAAATGGAGAATCGCATGCTCGATGCCCCCCACGTATTGATCCACAGGCATCCAGTAATTAACGCGCTCATCCAGCATCTGCTTCGTGTTGTCTTTACAGGCGTAGCGCGCAAAATACCAGGATGACTCCATAAATGTATCGAAGGTATCGGTTTCTCGCTCTGCCTCACCGCCGCATTGAGGGCACTTGGTTTGATAAAACTCGGGCATCTTTTTGATAGGCGAACC
>JAOUPJ010000025.1 GCA_029879945.1 Gammaproteobacteria bacterium | reverse complement strand
ATCACCATTCTTGGTACCAATACCATTGGTAATGCACTCACCGCCTCGGTCAAGATCAGTGATTTAGACGGGGATATAGCCGGAAGCCATCGCTATCAATGGAAACGAGATGGTGTGAATATCGGGGGCGAAACGGAAAGTAATCAGTATAATTTAGGGTTAGGTGATGCCGGCAGGGAAATTTCCGTGGAAGTGAGGCCGCAAGATGTCAAAGGGAAATTCGGAGTTTCCAAGCTGTCTTCAGCAAAAACTATTGCAGCACCAGATCTCAATTTTAGTGCTTCCGCTGAAACAAAAAGACTCAAGTTTAGTTGGAATAGCATCCCGCAAGCTAGTTTCTACAAACTGCTCTATAATCCAGATGGTGTTTCGGGTTATAGCCCTCTAGACAGTAACCTTATTGCGACGAGCTTCGATATGGATATATCTGTTCATCGATTTAATTGGGTGAATGCAAGTTTAGTCCTTGAAGCATGTAACACAAATACCTGTTATTCCACCCCGCCGAAGGGAGTGGCGAATTTAATGCTCAATAGCATTGGCTATTTGAAAGCCAGTAACTCGGGATACGATGATCGTTTTGGACATACTCTAACCATAAGCTCTGATGGAAATACTCTAGCAGTGGGAGCATACAATGAGGGTAATTCTTTTAGAGGTGTTCTGAACTCAGCTGATACTGAGCCTGATGATAATACAATGGTGGGTGCCGGGGCTGTGTATGTCTTTGTGCGTGAGCTTAATGTTTGGACACAACAAGCCTATATCAAAGCAAGTAATACCCGAGGGGATGATTACTTCGGGTCTGCAATTGCCCTAAGTGCTGACGGAAATACACTTGCCGTAGGTGCATCAAGAGAGGCCAGTGCCAATAAAGGAGTCATAAATAGCGCCACCGCAGACCCTGGTGACAATGATGCTATAGATTCAGGGGCTGTTTATGTCTTTACACGAGACAACGGCGCATGGAATCAGCAGGCCTACATCAAAGCAAGTAATACTGCTACATACGCTTTGTTTGGGATTTCTGTTGCACTTAGTGCAGATGGTAATACATTGGCAGTTGGAAGTCAGTACGAAAAAAGCAGTGCAAATTCGATCATTCATAGTGCCACTGCTGATCCTGATGTTGGGTTGGCCTATCTATCTGGAGCAGTCTATACATTTGTTAGAAATTCAAGTCAATGGAATCAACAGGCATATATTAAAGCCTCGAATTCTGGCCCATCTGATCAATTTGGGAGTAGTGTGGCACTTAGCTCCGATGGTAATACCTTGGCTGTTGGCGCTATAGGGGAAGATAGTGCTACCAAACAGATTATAAATAGTGGTAATTACCCTACAGATAGTTTGGCTAGCCATGCGGGTGCTGTCTATGTCTACAACCGCGTAGAAGGTCTTTGGTCGAAAAGGGCATATATCAAGGCGTCCAATGCTGAAAAATCTGATGTTTTTGGTTTTTCAGTGTCACTGAGCGGTGATGGGAAAATTCTTGCAGTTGGGGCTCCTGGTGAAGGTAGTTTGCTTAGTACTGACACAGAGAACAATGACTCGTCAAACGTGGGTGCTGCCTATATCTACCGACTCGGTGCTAGTGGCTGGGGACAAGAAACCTATTTGAAGGCCAGCAATCCAAATACTCTTTTCGGATTTGGTTTACCTCTTCAACTTAGCAGAAATGGTAACGCTTTGTTGGTTGGTAGTTGGAGAGAAGCGAGTAGAACTAAAGGCGTGAATCTAGGTGAAGAGTTTGAACCCGGGAATTATGTCTCCGGGAGCGTTGGAGCAGGATACCTATTCAAGTCTACACTCAATACTTGGAAGCAGCAGGCATATATAAAGGCTAGCAATTCAGAAGAGGGAGACTACTTTTCTGTCGCCTTATCAATTAATTCTGATGCTACGATAATCGTAATGGGAGCCTCTGGTGAAGACAGTGCTTCAAAATCAACGGATACAGCTCTAGATCAAAGCGATAATTCATTAGATGCTTCAGGTGCAGTATATCTCTACTAAAAGCAAGTCACTTACCGCCACTTCGGCGCAGGATAATCGGCAAAAAAGAATATAGATACTGCATTGCCCCGTTTGTTTTCTTGTGTACTGAGCATTGCGATCTCTTTCCCATTTTTGGTAGCAAAAATGGGCTCTTTTAGAGCTTTGTCACTCCAACTCAACCAAAAATATTCTGGTAGATAGCGTACGAAACGATATTTTTTTGAAGGATCCAGTTTTTGGCGTGAGCGTTTGCGCTGCCATTCTTGTTGTTCTTTGAATTTCTTCACTGCGAGACTCACCGAACCACCAGCCACTGCGAGACCAAATAAAAATATGTCCATGGATTCTGCTTGAATGGCCACGTAGGTAATCCCCGCTCCGAGTGCAATCCCCACCGTTGCAATGGCGACACCGCCAATCACCGTGCCTGCTGTTGTGAGCGAGTATTCCAGGCCGGTATCTAGGAGATTTCCGGCATACTTGGTATCTTTTATTAGATCCTGTATTTCATTGTCTCGCACCATGTGTCGATGATACCATTCTCTGGAAACCGGTGTTCGGAAACTTTTAACAAAACGCTTATCTCTGTCGTGTATTTCCAGATCGGATTCTCGTCCCCCGAAATAGAAGCTGACTTGCCTCATACTGCGCGCCACGTTGATATCGAGATCAGGATTCCATTCCGGTTCAGGTCCTATTCCTCCAAGACCTAGAACGAGTTGCTTGGGTGCATGCGTCAATTCGGAAAGTTCTTTTAGCCAGGTCAATTTGGGTTCCAGTTTTTGAGCCACTCGAAAATCTACCACTGCCTCCGCCCATTCACCGCATAAAGAAAACATCACCCCTGAAAAGATGCGCAAGGAGGCGTGGTCAAAATGTCCTTCCTCCGACCAGGTATGGCTAAGCAAGTGACTGGCTTTGCGGGCTTCGACACAAGCAGACTCATATTTTTGCTTTAGTGAATAGCCCCAACTCAATAATAGATGCATCCACACAATCTCATGTTCGGAGGCATAGTATTGCTCGGGCGTTTCCACATAGAAAAAGGATTCGATCTCCCGGCTCACATCGTAGCGAACCCGGTCCTCAATCAGTTTTGCATACTGGGCAAGGGGTTCTATATCGGGCTTTCCCTGCAACAGATCCAGATACGTGGTTTCCATCAAGGCGATAAAGCTACCGTCTTCCAGTCTGGGATGGAGTTCCCGTGCCAAGGTAATTTTATTTGTTGAAAAATGCCTGAGACTGTTTCCATAATCGTCTTTGGTGAGCAGGGGGGTACTGGCACAGCCACCCAGAAAAAGAAAAATAGCAATAATGAGTAGGGGCATTTTCTTGTAATATGGTAGTTGTTGGAGATCGAGTCCCGTTACTATAGTTTTTTTGAGGATTAAATACAAATGTCCGGCTCGGATAGGCGCGATATATTTTCTACGCACGCACCCACACCAATTCAGAAATTGTCTTTCCCGCTACTGGAAGAGAAAAAAGTCTCCCTGTATGTGAAACGAGATGATCTGATCCATCCATTGGTATCGGGAAATAAGTGGCGAAAATTGAAATACAATGTGTATCATGCGCTTGAATACGATATTGGTCGCCTACTCACTTTCGGCGGTGCCTATTCCAATCATATACATGCCTTTGCTGCCGTGTGTTCGCTTTACTCATTGGATGGTGTGGTAGTGATCCGAGGGGAACCTTATGAGAAATTGAATCCGACCTTGCAGTATGTAAAAGATTGTGGTGTGCATATTCAGTATATCAGTCGGGAGCAATATCGAAAACGTGATTCGGTTCAGTTTTTGGATGCCCTCAAAAAAAAGTGGGGAGACTTTTTCCTCATTCCGGAAGGGGGAAGTAACACGCTCGCTGTCACAGGGGTCAAAGAGCTGGTCTCGGAAGTTGAGACGCAGCTAAACGGAAAGCCAGACGTGATTGTTAGCGCGGTGGGGAGCGGGGGAACCCTTGCCGGTATAGTGGAAGGCTTGAATAAGGGGCAGACTGCCGTGGGAATTTCAGTCCTTAAGGGGGCGGAAGATCTAGAAAACAGGGTTAGAAGACTCGCACCGGGAGCGATTCAAAAATCATGGTTGATCAATCACGATTATTGTTTTGGCGGCTATGCCCGATTTTCGGATGAGTTGATTGTCTTTATGAAAAACTTCTCTGCCGACACAGCAATACCACTGGAACCCATCTATACTGCCAAAATGTTTTTTGGTCTGTTGGACATGATAAGCAACGATCGGTTTGACCCTGGTTCAATTATAGTGGCACTGCACAGTGGTGGCTTGCAGGCCATGCAGGGTTTGGAAGAACGTTACCCGCAAACCTTTTTGGGCTATACTTCCTGGACTTAGTGGCTAGGGAGTCGAGAAGGGCATGGATACTGCCGCCTTATTGGAATTAGTGCGACCCGTTATTGATGTGGTGGGTGATTACCCAAATCTAAAAGCCTTACTGGTGCTTGCGGGCGCCTTTGCCATGGCCAATCTGACTTCCTTTATCATTAGCAAGCTGATCAGTAAACTGGTTGAGCGAACCGGAAATACCTTTGACGACGCAGTGGCCAGCCTCTTACGCGTACCAGTCTACTGGACAGTCATCATTGTGGGCTGCATGATGGGTGCTGCGCTGCTGACTCTAAATATTCAGGTCATTGCCAAAATTCACAACGCCTTTGCCAGCATTCTCATACTGATCTGGTGTATTTTCTTTGTGCGTGTGGTACGAAAGGCCCTCAAAATCATTAGTGATAACGCAGGCCCCCATACTGTAATCAGACCCCAGACACTGCCTCTATTTAACAATATTGCCGTGGTGGTTGTATTGGCACTGGGCATCTATCTGGTTTTTGATGCGTGGAATATCGACATGACGGCCTGGCTGGCCTCGGCAGGGATCATTGGTATTGCCGTGGGCTTTGCAGCGAAAGATACATTGGCGAATCTTTTTGCCGGGGTTTTTATTCTTGCCGATGCCCCGTACAAGATTGGCGACTATGTGGTTTTGGATAGTGGCGAGCGGGGCAAGGTTACTCATATTGGCATTCGTAGCACCCGTATCCTGACTCGGGATGATGTGGAAGTTACCATACCCAACTCCGTGTTGGGCAGTACGCGTGTTACCAACGAATCGGGTGGCAGGCATGAGAAATTTCGCATACGCGTGCCAGTGGGTGTGAGCTATGAAAGTGATATCGATCAGGTGCGCGCACTATTGGAGGAAATTGGACGCCAGGAGCCTCAGGTCTGCAAAGACCCGGAACCCCGAGTACGCTTTCGTCGTTTTGGTGCATCAAGTCTGGATTTCGAATTGCTTTGCTGGGTGGATAACCCGGAACTAAAAGGACGAGTCGTGGATGTTTTGAACACAGCCATCTATAAACGCTTTAAAGCAGAAAAGGTTGAAATCCCGTATTCAAAACACGATGTGTATATCAAAGAATTCCCGACTCTTGACAAAAATACCAAAAGCACGTTTTTTCCCGATACCAAAGAATAGGTCGGAGTAGCATTGAATAGTCTCCCATTCAAAGCTACTCGACACAGTTTTTTTACTTAGTGAGTTAGGCCGTGATGATCTTCCTGTTTGTGCATCTCCCAAGAACCACATTTGGGGCAACGATGGGAGCGAAAAGTAAAAAGATGCCAAACAGATACCATCGGCCCTAGCACTACCAGATAAACGATTCCAGTGATAGCCGCCAATACAAGCGAGAATGTCCAGGCAAAAACATCAATCAGCAGACTGCTGTACTCGTCATGGACAGGTTTACCTTCATAACCGCAACTTCCGCACACTTTTGCTTTCATATCAGTTCTCCTTAGTAACGCAGACTCCAGGCGCAAACGACTACGTTGGGATGAACATGAAAGTCGCTCATCAAAGTATTTTTTTCACATCCGACTCTGTGGGATTCTTATTTCCTTCTATTGCTCTCAATCAGGATTGATACTACAAGTATAGCAATGTCTGTTGTATTATTAGACCCTGATGCAACCGTAAAGGTTCGAGCAGCTAAGAAGCTCATTTGCAATTATTTGATTCGTATAGTAAAAATAAAGAAAGCATTATTAATGCGTGGTCAAATACTTTTTATTAGGATGGGCCTGGGAATTGTTGATTTTGGGGGGCATGTGAATCAAAGAATTTTCTTACTCGTATCTATTTTACTTATCACTACGATGCCAATTTTGGCCTCCGCGGGGGCCTGGGACGATTTTAAATCCAAGTCGAAAGAGCTGAAAGAAAAATTGGTAACAGAGGAAAATAAAGAAAAGGCCAAGAAATTTATGGAGGAGAACGGAGACCAGATCAAGGATAAGGCCCAACAACTTATAAAAAAGTTAAAGTAGGGATTTCTGTATCGAGGCCTGTAGCCTGTCGTGCCAGTGACGGATGCACGTATTGGATGCGGCGCATACCAAAGATAATATAATCATTCGATAGACAGCATTGCGTGAGATTTTTACCACCTTGTCTGGGTCGAGGTAGTTTGTCACATCGGCGATCTTTTTTAAGGTCTTCAAGCCAATCAACAAAGGCCACAGCGCAGCAAGACGGTATCTAAAACTGCTACGCGGAATGGTGAGACAATATTGTATCCCCTGTTTGTACTTCGCGCAGGCTTGATCTATCAGTTGATGAACAACAGGCATGACGTTTTCCGAGTTGTCGATAGCTGTGAGTTCTTGCACCGATATCCCATTTTCACTTAACACATCCCTGGGAATGTAGCACCGCCCGATTTTTATATCTCTGGGCAAGTCCCTTAAGATATTAGTGAGCTGTAGCGCCTTTCCCAGCGCAATTCCCCGGTCAATCTGGGAAGAAAGATCGGTGTCAGACAGGTCTTCTTTTCCACAGATATTCGTCCAAAATTCTCCAACACAACCTGCAATTAAATAGGTATAGCGGTCCAACTCTTCGCGACTTTCTAGCGCCGTAATGGTGCCAGCCGTAGTGTTGCTAAAACGTTCCATGTCAAAAAGCATTCCGTCCACCAGGGTTTTCACTACATTAACGATTTCCAGCCGCTGCGCTTGTTGATTGAGTAACACGAACAGTTGGGATAAAAGAGAGAGGAGACGCGCTTCCTGTTCGTGCTGATGCTGCCCTAAAAGTTGGTCATTAAATTCAGGCCAATTGTTAGGTTCTGAGATATCTGCTTCAATCAGTCTTTGAAAGTCAAGAAGTAGCTGCTTCTTTTTGTTTTCGTCAACTACATTCGAGTCAGCTATAGTATCGGCCGCACGTGCCAATAGATAAGCCACCGCAACGGGATCTCTGATAGAGGACGGTAGGACTCTAATAGAGAGATAAAAACTGCGAGATACGCCTTTAAGAACTACAGTAAGCAGTGTTTTTTCGTGTGTAGAATTTAGTGAATTGAGCAACATGATTGATGAATGGAAAGCATATAAGTGCGAAAATCTGAGCTCTTAGCTTAGCATATAGTTTTGGGATTAGACAGAAGAAGGTTTACTAGTTGGGAGAAATATTGGTGGGGTCGTCAATTTTCATCTCACGGATATCGTTCCAATCGGAGTCGTGTGCCTTGATAAGCGGATTGAATCGAAGTTGGGTTAGAATTTCTCGTCCTTCTGGATCATTGGAGAGGGCGAGCATTGCTTGCTGAATTTTGTTTATCACATCTGGTCAAATTCCGGGTTTAACGGCAAAGGCATGGGGAGTATGGCCCCTAGATTCCCAAATTATTTCTAACTGGTCTCTTATCACTTTGTCCAATGCATTGTAGGTACGCCTTATTCCACCTCCTGCGTCGTATAATCCCATGGACACGGTTTTGTAGACTGAATCATGGGATGCTACATAGTTTGCTTTAATCGATATCTGTTTTTTTTTCAGTGAATTTGAAGGGATGATTGTGGCTGCAAATGCAGCGATTGAAGGAAATGCTAGTCTTTTCTTTTCCAGGTCGTGAACACTTCGAATACCTCCATTTTTCTTTACGACAAGTATTCCCTTTATCTTTTTGTTTTTCTCTCTCACCAACGCCTGATAACCGACGAGGTCATGTGCTACTACATAATGATAGGGGTTCATATAGACAAAATCATAGTGTTTTTTCCCGACACGTTTTTCGAAGATCGGGATATTGGTTGCGGTCTCAAATTTGATGTTTACTCCACTCAGTTCTCTAATTTTTTTAATAAAAGGCACCCATAGAGTGGCTAATTGTGACGCGGACTGTTGTGGTACGACTCCAAAGCGGTAGACCTCAGTAGAGGAGTTTGCGTCTGCCCAGGAAGTGTTGCTGTAGACGGAAACTGATAGTATGCAGACTGTTACAAATTTTTTACTCAGTGTGAGTGGTGAAATCATCGTTAAAAAGACCTGTCCAAGGTTTAGGGGTATTCGGACTAGTCTAGAAAAACTGTAGTAATATTAACGCAAAAAACCCGATCTTGTGGATCGGGTTTCGGTTTTTTTTTTACTGTGTGGAAAGCTCTAACGTTTGTAGCCACTCACCATAATAAATGGACTAGGTTGTGCCATCTGTTTTGAGCTAATGTCTACGAATCCCACCTCAGCCAAAATGTCTTCCATTTCCTTGGTTGAGTATGAGCTTCCTTCTTCAGTGTTAATAATCTGATTGACTCCGATCAGCGCAGCCAATTGCGGCCCCTTTTTGTCGGCGTGGAGTAACTGCTCCTGAATCATGATGACGCCATCTTTATTCATGGAATCGTAGCATTTTTGTAGCAATGCCTTGATCTTCTCAGGGGACTCCTGATTGGTCATGGAGGAAAGCAACATGGCGTCGTTACCACTACCCAGACTATCCGTGTTGTAGTCACCAGGAAGGAGCTTGACACGATCTTCCATCTTGTACATGTCTACAATTTCTTTGGCGATTTTTAAGTTCTGTTCGCGGTCCATGGCAACGGCGTTGAGCCCGTCATATTTTTCACAAAACTTCACTGCAAAGGTAGAAGGACCACAACCCACGTCCATCAGTTGTTTCTTTCCGGTCAAATCAAACATACTGGTAAGTATGTCGGACTGTGATAAGGCTCGGTTATGCATACCCATCATGTAATTGCGTGTCTCTTCATCGGAGTAGGCCTTGTGCATGAGCGCCGAGGGTTTACCGGTTTTGACTGTCTTGTACAAACCGCCCCAGGCCTCGTACCAGTTTTCAAACATGTAGACGATACCGCCCTGATAGAACTTGCTGGACATGGTCAGAAAGGTTTTACTAAATTCGTTGTTCCAGAAGGTGTCTCCCTCCCGGTCCAGAAAATCCATGGAGACGAGCGCTGAGAGTAGAGCACCCAGGCATCGACGATCCGATTCGGTCTCTCGAGTAAGGGTATCCAAGTCTTTTTTACCATCTCCCAGCAGATTGAAGATGTCCAAGCGATTTGCAGCATGCAGGGCGCAGGATTGCCAGTAGCCCGAGGCTATCTGCATCACGCGCATTGGATCCATGCCTTTGGGGGTTCCCCAGCTATCACTCCCATTATTCTTTGTGTCTGCCATTCGAAATCCCTCAACTAATTGAAATTTAAAGCGATGTACCAAATATGGAGGATATGGCTGGTTTTGTCCAGTTAGAGAATGTGGCCGAGGATTCCTAGATAGAATGATTCCCGCCTACTTGCCTAGAAATTACGCAACTTTCTCTTCCATACCCAATGCCGCTGTGCGGCACAGCTAGTCGTGGGGCCTATTGTAGGGAGTGATGGTTTTTTTTTCCTTAAGGTTTGGAAGGGGTACAGATTTTGTCTTTATTTTATTAACTTTAGTATGGCAGTGTGAGGGTAATCGATAATGCTATGATATTTATACATTAATTTAAACTTATCCAAGCTTAAATGATCAGCATGAAGGCCACATTCCCCTTTTAAACACAATAAACCTGACAAAGCTCACGGAAATAACCACGACTAAATATAGGAATCTGTGATCCGTGTCTAAATTTGCACTAAAGCTACGAAAATTAATCACGATAACTTGTTTAGTCACTCTAAATAGGGACATTTTCAGTCTGGTTGAAATAACTAATTGATTTTCGGGAGAGATATATGATCACGCAGCGCCAAATTTTCTCAGCAGCTGCCGTGGGGATTCTGCTAATGGGTAGTGTGCCAGCAATGGCAGACCTAACCATGGGTGTTTTTCCCCGTCGTGCGGTTGCGCAAACTCACAAAATGTTTAAACCACTCGCTCAAGAGTTGGAAAAACAATTGGGTGAAAAGGTACACATCAAAGTAGAAAAGGATTTTAAGGCCTTTTGGAAAGGGGTCCAAACCGGGAAGTATGACATTGTGCACTACAATCAATATCACTACCTGCTGAGTCAAAAGAAACACGGTTATCAAGTTATCGCTGTTAATGAAGAGATGGGTTCATCGGAAATCTCTGGTGCCTTATCTGTAAGAAAAGACAGCGGCATTAACAGTGTTTCTGATCTTAAGGGTAAGACCATCATGTTTGGTGGTGGTAAGAAGGCAATGGGTAGCTATATTGCCCCGCTAGCTATCTTGAAGAAGCATGGCCTGGAGCCAGGAAAAGATTTCAAAGTGATGTTTTCTAAAAACCCACCCAGTGCGGTTATCGGTGTTTACAACAATGCAGCCGATGCGGCAGGTTCCGGTAATGTGATACTTAAAATTAAGGGTGTTCAAAAGAAGATTGACACCAACAAGATGAAGATTCTTGCAGAGAGTGATACTTTTACGCATCTTCCTTGGGCTGTGAAAGATTCCATGCCTTCTGCAAAGTGGAAGAAAATTCAAAAGACTATGACGTCTTTGAAGGGTTCTTCAAATGGTAAAAATATATTGAAGTCTGCAAGTGTAACCGGCTTTAAGGCCGCATCAGATAAAGATTTCGATGGTGTACGCAAGATCGTTAAGTATGCGATCAATGAAAATCTGTAATGTAGAAAAATAAACCGGGTATTTGGCTGGAGCTTGTATCCAGCCAAAACTCATAGGGTGTTTAGTTGCTACCAAGGTGTTAAATGAAGTTTTCGAGCAAGGAACTTAGCCGGAACCTGTTTAAAGGCAGTAAAAGCCTAAGTACACGATTTATTGTGCCCATCATGCTGGGAACCTTGGCGGCGTTGGTGGTGCAGTTAGCGGTTTTGAAATACGAAGCAGAGCTAACCAACGGAAAGCTCACCTCCGGTGCCGAGCAGGCTCTGAAAGGGGAGCAGGAAAGTGCTGCCAAGGCACAGTTGGAGGCCTTGCAAAGTAAAGGCAAAATCATCGGCCGCTTTATGGCTCAAACTGCCCCGGACCTGGTATTGGGCGCAGACTTTACCTCTCTACAACTCTTTCAGGAAGCGGCTACCTCGGATAAGGAAGTGGCTTTTGCTGCTTATCTTAAACCCGATGGCGAACCCATGATTGAATATACGCCAGCGGATGATCCTGACTCCGTGTTGGAAATGAAGTTTCCCATCGAGATGGAAGGGGAGCAGTTGGGTTTTGTGCTTTTGGGGATGTCCAAAAAACTGGTTAAACAAGGGATTGAGGAAAGTAACACGCGAATTGAAAGCGTGGTCGCGCAATTGACCGAAGCAGGTTCAGATTCGATCGCGCAATTCTTACTTATTATGAGCGCCGCTACCGTGTTGGTGTTGGCATTTCTCGGTTTTACTATCACAGTATTGTTTCGTGTATTGGTGGTGAAACGCCTGGAAGAAACCAAGATGCTGATTCTTGGGCTTTCAGACGGGAAGGGTGATCTTACCCAACGACTGCCTGCTAATGCCAATGATGAAATAGCAGATTTACGTAGAGCGGTTAATAAATTCATAGAGCAGCTTCAGAAAATGATTACGCTTATCATTGACGAAGTCGGTGGCATGGCTAAGCAGTTTGTATTGCTGCAGTCTGCGAGTGAGCGACTTACTGATTCTTCCAGTAAACAACGCATGGAAACCGATCAGGTCGCAACATCGATCACAGAAATGGCAGCAACGGTGCAGGAAGTTGCTAAATTGACTGCAATTGCCGCAGATTCAGCGACGGGGACAGAAGAGAATGCTTCAAATGGGCGCGAGGTTGTGGGTCAGGCGATGAAGTCAATCGACGAACTCAATCGTGAAGTGGAGAGCGCCTACGGCGCCATGCAGACGATGGAAACGAATAGCGAGAGCATCGGTGCGGTTTTGGATGTTATCAAAGGGGTTGCCGATCAGACCAATCTATTGGCATTGAACGCGGCGATAGAAGCGGCCCGTGCGGGTGAACACGGTCGTGGTTTCTCGGTGGTCGCGGACGAGGTGCGTACCCTGGCAAGTCGTACGCAGGAATCTACCGAAGAAATTAATCAGATCATTGAACAACTACAGTCCGGTGCCAGAACCGCTGCTGGGGTTATGGAATCAGGTAGAAATCAGACCAAATATACCGTGGAGCTGGCTGTGAAGGCAGCCACTGCCCTGGAAAAGATCAATCAGGAAGTCAGTAAAATTAAAGAAATGAGCTACCAGATTGCGACGGCTGCCGAAGAGCAGAGCAAGGTCGCCCAGGAAATAAATATGAACATCGAGACACTCAATACGATCTCCAAAGAATCAGCCGATTCGGCGGAATATTCTACTCGTTTGAGTAAAGAGATGTTTCAAATCTCCGATCGCTTGTTAGATCTAGTCAGTCAATTTAGAGTATAATCTTCGCATAGAATCCTTTTGCGCAGATGATTACTCTTGTCCGAAAAATTTCAGCTTACCCCTACTCAATTAAAGTGGCCTAACCACAAGTCGCCCGTTAACAGCGAGTTTGATGATATCTACTTTGATATCGAAAATGGTCTTGCTGAATCGAATTATGTCTTTCTCGATGGAAACTGCTTGGCGCAACGGTTCTCTGATTGTTGTTCCAGATTTACTATAGCAGAGACGGGTTTTGGTACGGGACTGAATTTTCTACTCAGCTGTCAGCTGTGGCAGGAGAAGGCTCCAGACCAGGCGGAACTGTGGTATTTCTCTTTTGAACGATTCCCGATTTCCGGGGAAGACTTGTGCCGTGCGCACCGGCACTGGCCCGAACTTGAACCCCTCTCGAACCAGCTCCTCGATCGATATCCACCGCTCATTAAGGGCTGGCATATCCTTCAGTTTCATGGTTTGAACGTTAACCTTGTTCTAATCCTGGATGACATCAGTGAGTTGTCACAGTTAAGTATACGGGTAGACGCCTGGTTTCTGGATGGCTTTGATCCTAAGAAAAATCCCGAAATGTGGTCTGATCAGGTCTTTTCCAATATGGCTCGCTTGAGCAGTGAGGGGGCAAGTTATTCTACCTTTACTGTGGCAGGGGCCGTTAAGCGGGGGCTGCAGAAAAATGGATTTAGCATAGAAAAACGCAAAGGATTTGGTCGAAAAAGGGAAATGTTAACCGGGCGTTTGTTAGAACTGAAATCCGGGTTTCAAAGCAAGACACCGTGGTATTACCGTTCTCACAGCAAGCCAACGTCCAAAAAGGAAGTATCCATAGTAGGAGCCGGAATAGCGGGTCTTTCGTGCGCGGTACGCTTTGCCAGCGCCGGTTGGGCTGTGACTCTGTATGACTCTCGGGAAATGGCAATGACGGCGGCCTCCGGAAATCTCAGCGCTGTTCTGATGCCGAAACTCCCAACTGATCTGGCCATTGAAGGACAATTCTATCAATATGCTTTTCTCTATGCGGTAAGTTATCTGGATCACTTACAGGCGAGGTTCCCCGAACTCGCATGGAACAAGTCTGGTGTTTTACAGCGTCTCACACAGGAGCAATACATCGCCATATCTGACTTGCGGATGCCAGAAGACTACGCAAGACTCGTCCATACCCGTTCTTCAGCAGACGATTTTCATGTGGAGTTTTCCCGTGCAGGCTGGCTGGAGCCGCACAGTTTAAGAGGGGTGCTCTCCCAATTAGGAATTCGATTTGTTGGTTCTTGTCACATTGAAAAAGTTGTGAGTGTGGAGGGAAGCCATGGTTTGTATGATGGGAGCGGGAATCTTGTCAATGAGGTCGAGACACTCATCTTGGCTAACGCAATGGCTATCACGAAAGATGAGCGTTTTGGTGATCTGGAGTTGCACGCGGTCAGGGGGCAAGTGACCCACCTAGAGGGTGGTGACCTGAGTTCGCAGGTGCGCCAAGCCGTTTTTGAAGATAAGTATATTGTTCCGACCCGGAATGGCGGTGCTGTCATTGGTGCCACCTTTGATTGGAAAAATATAGATGAGCAACTGAGGTCCGAAGATCACAAAAAAAATCTACTAGGATTGAGCGGGGAATTTATCCGAGCCGATATCGATATGGAGAGCTTGCAGGGAAAAGCGGGGATACGGGCTATGACGCGCGACCATCTACCTGTTGTTGGCCTCGCCTATGATGCACCGTTTTATAAGACTCGCTACGCCGATATTGCCTATGGTAAGCGACCCAGGGAATATCCGCTCGCCAAGTCTCTAGATGGCCTGTATCTCAGTGTGGGACACGGTGCCAGGGGATTTACCAGCGCCTTTCTCGCTGCTGAATTTCTGTTTAACGAGATCGCTCATGGGCAGAGTATTTTGCCCGAGCGGCTCAGAACGGCAATCCACCCGGCGCGTTTTCTGATCCGTAAGTTAAAACGAGTGCGTAACGTTTAGGAATGGGTGGCTACTCTGCCATTTTTTTCTTTGCGACATCTTTTTTAATTTTTAAATAGAATGCGAACATGAGACCTACCACCAGCACGCATGCCACGCCCAGTCCTATCATAAAGATGTGAAGGTTTTCTTTAAAGATCTGGTCCATATCTATCTCCCCCAGGACGAGAAGGCAAGAGCATATCACAGGAATTAGCGAAAAGGGCCGGGAAAAGGGAGATTTAATTTATATTCATTAAAGTCACAGCTTGCGTCGCTATGTTTTTTGGAATGAGTCAATAAAATTCACTAAAAACTGTAAAAATGAAGCTATAATACGCTAAAAGAGTCAAAAATGTGTTTGGTGGGTATTGGCCGCCAGTTGACGGCTTCTTGCAACAGCGGTCCCAGGCAGTGAAATAGTATGCACAACAATCAAGACAAAATGCGGGTCCTCATCGGATCTAGCGGACTAAAAAGGGTGGGGCGATCCGTATGCTAAGGTCGTTCACTTATTTTTTCTTTCTGCTGACCGCTTTGCTATTGTCTGCATGCGGCGGTGGGAGCAATGAAGAGGCTGGTAAAACAAGCAGCCCGACTTTGAAGCTTCAGGGTTTAGCATCAGATGGAACGGCGCTAGGAAACAAAAAAGTTATCCTCAAGGGAGCAAACGGTCGATTGATTCGTGTCACGACGAGTAGCGAAGGTGTCTTTACAATTAGCAACGCCCGACTACAGCCATTAGGTTTTCCGCTGCTTATACAACTTGCAACAGACGACAAAACATTTCTCTATAGTATTGCCACAGAAGACGGCTACATAAATATTAACCCCCTTACTGACTTGGTCATTAGAAACTGGTTTCTTAGCAACGGCCTGGACATCGATGCCGAATTTCCGGTCTCAGCCCCACCCCCTGCCCCGGAGTTAAATCGTGTCGCTAAGATCCAGTCATTGCCAGGTAAACAACAACTATCCTCTCTTCGCGCTGTCGTCAGTCGTTTATTAGAACGCATCTACAGTTCTTATAGAATTAAATCAGAGTATGACTTTTTTACAAAGAAGTTTGAGATTGGACCTTTCGAATTTAATGCCATACTTAGCTACTTGAAGTTTGATCGTAAACTAGATCGACTTAGTATGAGCTATATTGAACCCACGATCGGTTTAGAAGGAAAGCTGTTGAGTGACTATGACTTGACACAAGCACTGGACAGCGAAGATACTCAGGCCCCAAGTATTCCAACAGGATTGATTGCTAGGGCCAATCAGCCCAGTAAGGTTTTGCTTTATTGGGAATCCTCTCTGGATAATAAGGGTGTGGCAGGCTATCGTGTATTTCCAGATGTGGTGCTGATTGATTTTAAAGACGAAATAGTATCACCCCCCTTCCTCATTTCCGGATTAACGAAAAATACAGAATATTGTTTTACCATCAAAGCAATTGATAGCTCAAATAATCTATCGGAAGCCAGTTCACCGGTTTGCGTGACAACATTACAAAATGAAGATGGAATCGGCCCTGCGAACTTATCTGCTCCGATATTGGTGGAGAAAACCGATACGCGCTTAGCGCTTGAGTGGTCTGCTTCAACGGAAGAAGATTTCTTAGCATACCAGCTTTTCTTGCGGGAAGGAGAAAGCCCCGTTCGAATTAAAACACTGTTCAATAACGGACATGTTGTCGAAAATTTGAGGCCTAGTACGCGTTATTGCTATCAACTCAAGGCCCTGGATAATTCACTCAATGAATCCGGTTTCACCGAGCAGACATGTATTGTCACTCACGGTGAAGACACGATGGCACCTGAAACGTTGATTTCAGTACCCTCTCGTAGCTATACGCAGACCAAGACTATTGAGTTATTGTGCGTAGATGAAGGGTATAGCGGGTGTAGTGAAACCTACTATACATTAGACGGCAGTAAACCGACTACCGAATCACTTTTATATAGTCAGCCTTTAGAAATTAGTACAGATACGACCTTAAGATATTTTTCTGTTGATAACTTGGGAAATACTGAAGAAGAAAAAACTGCGAACTACTCCATAACCATTCCCAATATACCCAAACGACTCACTGTTGTTAGAAATAGCGCGACCGGCGTATTGAGTAGCAATGTAGGAAATATTAACTGCGGTCCGGTGTGTGAAGACTCCTATTCACCTAATACACTCGTAACACTTACTGCGAGTAACTATTCTGGATTGACACCTTCGTGGTCAGGATGTTTTCCAAGTGAAGACTTGAGCAGCTGTACCATCACCATGAAGGCAGATTCCCGAGTAACAATCAATTTTCTAACTACTGTCAACGAAGCGACGCAAAATGATACAGCCTCTCCCGAGACTCAGTTGATTGCGGCTGCGTCACTTGTCAGTGGCCATTTTGATTCCCAGGCGGATGTGGATTATTACCGATTGAAAGTGTCCGAACCCGGTCTGTTTCAGGCTCGGCTCAGTCATCCTTCCATCGCGAGCCGAATCTCCCTATATCAAAATACCTACGTCATCCATCAGGTTGGGGATGGTAATTTAACTTCACTTATGATGAGTTCTTACCTAATGCCTGGAGACTACTATCTCAAGGTGGAAGCGTATGAGGGTGGGATAGATGGCGTTATTCCTTATACCATCGCCTTTACCGGTGGCCTGATGGGTGAGCTCAGTCCTGACGAGAATGAACCGAACGATACCCCACTTAACGCAGTTCAAGTCAATTCTGAGGGAGTCTATCATGGATTTTTCGACGCCAGAGATGATAGAGATTATTATGAAATAAGGCCTGCTACGCAAGGTGTATTGAGACTTGTATTATCACATGATCGATTGGCTGGCGTGCTTAGAATTATTGAAGACGGAACACAGGTGTTTACGAGTGGAGGATTGTTCAATAAAACACAAGTACTCAGCTACACATTACAGGCGGCCAAGACCTACCATATCGTTGTTGAGTCTTGGGGAAATCATGAAGATCTGCTTGTTCCTTATCAGCTGGAGTTTTATGGCTCGGCTCTTGGGGGGGATGTTTCCGATGTATGGGAAAACAACGATTCAGCAGAAAGCGCGACTACGATCACATCCGAAGGCTTAGTTAGCGGTTATTTTGATAGTAGTAACGACAAAGATTATTATGAAATCAATCCAGGTTTGATTAGCACGCTTTTTGTGGAGATTGATCACCAACGTGTGGCAAGTGTACTAGATTTATATGAGAACGGCGTGTTGAAATTGCGAGCCGGAGACGGCGTTTCACGCAAGGTCTCACTCAATTATACCTTGAGGGCGGGCGAGACGTATCATGTGCTCGTGCAGTCCCACGGCACATCCTTCGACGACATAAATCCCTACACGCTCACCTTTTCCGGTACAGCACTGGGTGGAGCAGAACCTGACCCATTTGAACAAAATGATTTACCCGACAATGCCGTTGCAGTAGATAGTGAGGGTTCTTTGCAAGGATATTTTAGTACGGGCAATGATGCGGACTATTTTGTGATTCAGCCCAGCCAATACGGCACCTTACAGGTAAAGCTGGAGCACGAAGACTTAGCGAGTACCTTGAAACTTTTCGAAGAAGATGTGCTTATTGCAAGCAGTGGTGGTTCGCTTTCGAAAAATCATGAGTTGAGTTATACCGTACAAGCAGGTGTGCGTTACTATATACTCGCTGAGTCGTTTTCATATGGCAGCGATTTGGTAAAACCTTATACCCTAACCTTTAAGGGTACTGCTCTAGGTGGATTAAGCCCTGATCCGTATGAGCAAAACGATACACTCGATAGTGCGGTATTGGTCGATACTGAAAGGCAGATATTTGGATTTTTTGATACAGGGAATGACAAAGACTACTTTACCATTACTCCAGCTATACGGGGTACTCTCATTGCCCGTCTCACTCATCCTAACATTGCAGGCACCTTGACGCTGCTAGAGGACGGGGTTCCTGTTGTCTCCAAATTAGATAAGCAGAAAAGTCAAACCATCGCGTACAAGCTTGAAGCCGGAAAGACGTACAACCTTCTGGTCGAGTCCTTCAGCCAACTACACAGCGTTGAAGAGAACTATACTCTAACACTTGAGGGCACAGCCTTGGGTGGAACAGGCCTGGACAAATTCGAAGAAAACGATACCCCTAGCGAGGCTAAGCAAATTGGTTTGAACACGAAAGTCGATGCCTATTTTGATACACCAGGCGATATCGACTATTTCTACATTCAGGTAGATAAAAATGGTGCGCTTACTATCGCATTGAGCTATCAGACACAACCGAGTGTTCCTTTAGAAACTATCCTCACGCTCTATAACGATAAGAATGAGGCAATCAACGTATCCAAGGGGAAAGAGCATTCTGTTTCTATTTCCAATGCAAGGCCCGGAATTTATCGCATTAGCATACAGGCTCAGGGCTCAGATTTTAATTTGATTAACCCTTATACATTGGAAACGATTTTTGTGGAGGACGAGATCCAGTTTTAGCCGCATATTTGTAATGCACTGATTTTAGGGGGAAAGTATGAGAATCTTTCCCCTTTTTGTTTGTGGGATACGGCAGTGGAAACGCCAAAAAAGGTAAAAAAAGTGGCAATTACGGTCGCTAAGTACAAATAGAAATAAAAAGGTGCCCGGCTGTCCAGCACCGTTACATCTGTTTGGTAAAAGGACTCTTACTTGAAATCGGTCAAAACTACCTCACCCAGATTTGGGGCCTCGTCCATTATCATTGGCTTTGTTGCCGTGTTGGGCCTGATGGTTTGGCTCATTGTGAGCAGCTTTCTCAACGTAGAAAGGATGCAGGCACAGATAGACGATCTTGTGGCCATACAACTTACCAAGCTCAATGTGCTTTCCGATATG
>JAOUPJ010000024.1 GCA_029879945.1 Gammaproteobacteria bacterium | reverse complement strand
TTAGTACCTTTCGTACGCTTTAATCAAGCCAGTAGCGGAAATACCTATCGTGTCGACGCGAGCTCGACCTACCCAACCGATGGCCAAACCTGGATGCACATTGCTGTCACCTTTGACGGAAGCGATATTCGACTCTACATAAATGGTGTGGAGGAAGGCATACTCAACGCACCCGGACTGAGCATCAATCAAAACAATCTCGCTCTGAGTTTCGGTGCACAGGATGATGGCACCTATCCCTTCTTTGGTGAAATCGACGAAGTCTATTTATATAACTATGCGATTACTCCCGCCGAAATATTAGCACTTAGCACAGCAGGGCAAGAGCCGGATACGGATGGAGACGGGGTTCCCGATTCCTTGGATGCCTTTCCACTTGATCCGCTTGAGTGGGCCGACAATGACAATGATGGTATTGGTGATAACGCCGATACGGATGATGACAATGACGGCATGCCTGACCTGTGGGAAATTCAGTACGGCTTCGATCCCTTGAATGCTGCCGATGCTGCCTTGGATGCCGACGGTGACGGTGTTAGCAACCTGGATGAATATCTCGCTGGAACAGTCCCGGTATCACAAACTCCAGTGGGAAGCTGGAACCTGGACGAAAACAGCGGACTGGTTGCCAACGACAGCAGCCCCCACGGAAATCATGGAAGTCTAAATGGTTCTCCCATTTGGGTAACAGGGGTGCGCGGCAGTGCGCTTTCATTGGGTGGAGGCAATGATCGCGTCCTTATTAATGATGATCCAACACTGGATGTCAGCAGCCAAATGAGTCTGTCAGTCTGGATACGTCCTACACAAATTTATACGCAATACATTCTCAAAAAGGCCCGCGCCAATACCAATGACGGATTCGAACTGGGTCTCTCGGGGAATGGCCGTGTTCCGTTTATTCGTTTCAATCAATCGAGCAGTGGAAACTCCTACCGGGTAGACGCAACCAGCCTTTACCCAACAGACGGTCAAACCTGGATGCACATCGCTGCGACTTATGATGGAAACACCATACGACTCTATATAGACGGTATCGAAGAGGGCTCACTCAGTGCACCAGGGCTGATTATAGGTCAAAACAATTTGCCTCTCTCGATTGGTGCGCAGGATGATGGACTCTATCCTTTCACTGGTGCGATTGATGAAGTTCATGTCTATGATTTCGCAATAACCGCTAGCGATGTGTTAGCACTCAGCAATGCAGACCAAGTGGTCGATACAGACGGCGACGGTGTGCCCGATGATTTAGATGCCTTTCCTCTCGATCCTCTGGAGTGGGCGGACAATGACGGAGATGGAATAGGTGACAACGCCGATACGGATGACGATAACGATGGAATGCCCGATGAGTGGGAAATCCAATATGGCTTTGATCCCTTGAATGCCGCAGATGCGCTGTTAGATGCAGATGGCGACGGCGTCTCGAATCTGGACGAGTATCTAGGAGGAACGAATCCTCTCCCTGTAGACACCGATGGAGATGGGGTTCCGGATTCACAGGATGCCTTTCCACTTGATCCGCTGGAGTGGGCGGACAATGACGGGGATGGTATAGGTGATAACGCCGATCCAGATGATGATAATGACCTCATGCCTGATGTATGGGAAATCCAGTATGGGATGAATCCTTTTGATCCTACCGATGCAGCATTGGACTACGACGGTGACGGCTTCACCAATCTGGAAGAGTATCTTGCTGGCACAAATCCATTACCGCAGTCGCAGGTCGGCCTGTGGACCTTGGATGACAATGGTGGCTCAGTTGCTATCGATGGCAGCCCCAACGGAAATCATGGGACTATCAATGGTGCCCCCTCCTGGGTTCCGGGTATCAGCGGTAGTGCGCTTTCCTTCGGTGGCGGCGCAGATCGTGTGGTGGTTGCCGATGCACCGAGCCTGGACGTGAGTACAGCTATGAGTCTTGCAGTTTGGATTCGTCCGACGCAAGTCTACACCCAGTATGTGATTAAAAAGGCTAGACCGAATGCCACAGATGGATTCGAGTTGTCGCTCTCCTCGGGAGGCATTCCGTTTATACGCTTCAATCAAGCCAGTTCAGGAAATTCCTATCGCGTGGACGGCACCACACCCTATCCCAGTGATGGGCAAACCTGGATGCATATCGCCGCCACGTTTGATGGTAGTGTTATTCGTCTGTTCGTCAATGGCGTCGAGGAAGGCAGCCTAAGTGCTCCCGGTATGGTGATTGGACAAAACAATCTTCCGTTCTCCATTGGCGCACAAGACGATGGCGCGTTCCCATTCACCGGAACTCTGGATGAAGTATATCTATACGATTATGCAATCACGGCTTCGGACGTGATTGGTCTGGTATCAGCGGCCCCTGGTTCCGATACGCTATTGGCCTATCAGAAAGATACGCTTTCTACCATCACGGCCACCGCAGATGTGGGTGAAAAACCACAATCCAAGGTTTGGCAGTTCGACAATTATTTCTGGATGGTGTTACCTGATGATACAGGCACTTGGGTTTGGAGACTGGATGGTACAAGTTGGACCAAGGTCTACAAGATCTCAAATGATACCGTGGTACGTGCCGATGTGAAGCTGGCTTCGGATGTGACAGGGCTGGTGCATGCAGTCCTACACAGTGGCAATACAACTCAACTGGTATCACTGGAATACGTTCCATCACCAGCACCCAGTTATCAACCTTGGGCGACTAGACCGAGTATCGTTAGTTTACCAAACGGAAATGGGGCCGAGGCAGCCACCCTGGACATCGACTCTACCGGCTTGATGTGGGTAGTACGTGATGTAAACAATACGGTGGAAGTTCGTTATAGCGCAGCGCCCTATAGCGATTGGTCAGCCCCTGCTGTTGTCCTGGACAATATCAACGTCGACGATATTGCAACCATATCCCAAGTAGGCACTACAGGTATTGGGGTGATGTGGTCCAATCAGGATATCCGTCTATTTGGATTCTCTTACCACAGCGATCTGGACCCACCCAATGTGTGGTCAGCGGCGGAATATCCAGGGGACGCCAATGCGTTAAATCTCGGTTCAGGATTGGCAGATGATCATATCAATCTGGCAACCACGTCTGATGGTACGCTGTATGCTGCAGTGAAATCTGGTTATAACAATCCAAATGTCACGACAGTGGGATTGTTTGTAAGATCCCCGGCAGGAAGTTGGAGCGACCTGATCGATATCGATAGCACCTCTGGTTCCACACGACCTATCGTGGCCGTCAACGAAGTAGATAGCACGGTCTCCATCTTCTTCTCGACTGATTCATTCGGTGGAAGTATAGCGTACCGCGAAGCAAGCACTACCGATCTGGTGTTTGGCTTGAGTCGCACACTGATGAGCAGTAGCGTGCTTACCAATACTTCATCGATGAAACAAAACTACGTGGATAGCCTGGTAATAATGAGCAGTGCTACCCAGTTTGCCTCACCAACGGTGCAAGTGGAATCGATCCTTTTGACCAAGTAGGTTTTACTTTTCTCCCTTAGATCCATATGGATCTAAGGGAGTTTTTTTGCTTTAGAAAAAAGAACGCTACAATGCCGCGCCCTTTTTATTGAGTTTTTGTTTGAATACACCGAGTAGCGAAATGCCACCCTTGCCAGGAAGATTCAGGGTATACTCTTCCTGCATGCGTTTTATCAAGGTAGGATATCGGTCTTTACTTAGACCACTGGTCTTGTCTTCCAGACCCACGTGTAAGGTTTCATAACCAGCCTGCTTGGCCAATTCAGCGCTCTTAGGGCAGTAGTCAAACCAGGGAAAGCAAAAATGCGAGACCGCTTTTCCTAAACGATCTTCCAACATCCTCTTTGACTCGGTCAGCTCAAATCGCATTTCTCTTTCGACTTCTTCCTCCGATTCAAATTGATCTGACGGGACAATTTCTGCTACCAAAGCATTCAGCTCTTCACGCCAATGATTATTGCTAAAAAAGCCCTTTCCTCCGTTTTTCGCAACGTGCTCGGCACACATTAGTCGAAGCTCCGTCTTATCTTTATAACGAGGCACTCCCCTCAAGCGGGGTGCACTTTCATAGACGGGATGACCCAGCACAAAATCGCGGCAAAGCCCATTCGAATCCCCTTTTATGTTATAACCGGGGATATGAATATTTCCATAGAGATTGGTATTGAAATCTGGATGTATAAATTCCACGATACGATTACTGGTAGAGACTAGCATGTGATACATTCCATGGGACTGGATATCGACTAGCCCGCTCTTATGCATTGCTTCCAACTCGGACCAATTACACAAAGGTTCACCCAGGTAATCGCGATTTAACACCAACTCTCTGTTATCTTCATCCAGATTATCGGCAACAGTCTTGCCAGGTTTTCCCTCGGGAGTTAAACCCGGCAGCACAAACAAAACAATTTTCTGCCTATACTCTTCTAGTAAGGGCATAGCGACAGACCACACAGTTCCCATTCCGTCATCAAAGGTCAAAACGATATCTCGGCCATTGTTCTTGTAGTTCGGATCATGTAGACGTTGTGCTAACTCCTCACTATTCAATGTCTGATATCTATTTTCCTTCAAAAATTCTAATATCTTTTTGAGTTGCTCATAGTGCGCTGAGTGAAAGCAAAAAACCGGTATATCTTTAAATCGTCGGATTCGATATACAAACTGGGGCATGGAAAGGGATAAAAAGGCCTTTAACTCGGGAAGATTTTTTTTAATACTTTTAGTAATCATGTTTATAAGACTTATGACTGAGACAATTTCTGGCTGATCCGATACCAATCGTGATCACTCTGATTTGCGAGCATTGTATAAATATGAAGGAAGGCGGATTCGTACCAGCCACTGTTTCCGATCATAATCTCATACCGTGTATCAAGATAGATTAACCAATAGACCACTAGTAAGCAGAAAAGCAGGCTCCTGTCGATTCCCAGTCTATCCAGGCTATTAAATATTCTTTGGTGGTTTCTCGCTTCAATTTTTCCACCAAGAGCCAATTCCAGCTCCCCCCAGGGAGAAAATTTACCAAATAGCGTCTTCCGATGAAATAGTAGATGGAAAATGTCCAACATGGGAAAACTTTGTTCCTGGGAATATTCCCAGTCTACTACACCTCGAATCTTATTGGATTCGTCTACCAAAATATTTGCAACCCAATAGTCACCATGAAAAAAGTTGGGCTTGCAGGGAAATCTGGATAACTGAGTCTCAACAAAATCATGTAGGGTTTGGGAGAGAGTTTCTTTCTGCTCTTTCTGCTCACAGTAGAATGAGAGAACTTTCTGAACAAAACTCAGATCCAGTCTACAATTCTCTGACTCGATCCGCGTATCATCCTGCAATAAAATAGACCAGTCCACAGCCTTGTCTATTATCGCCTCTCGCCTTTTGGGATAGTAGAAATAGGCCGATGCGGGCCTACCCTCTGTCCATGTCTCCAGTTGATAGGGGACTCCCTTGTAATCCGAGGCCTGAATCATCCTGGGAATTACGCCTTTAATCTCAGCAGGGACGTTCTGTCTTTCCAGTAATCGGCATAGTGACTCAAACTTGCTGCTATCATCCGCCTGCTGACTCTTGCTATCCAGCACTTTAAGCGCAAAGCGGCATTCCGACGCATCTTTGATCTGAATTATCGTATTGCCCGTGCGCATTTTGTCTACTCGTCCGATAGCGACAGGTCCCCGCAGCAAGCCTTGATTGATCAGACTATCGATTAGCCTGTTGATCCATATTCGCGTCGAATCCAAGCTCCAAATAGCCAAAGATTGAGTACCTGCGTTTTGCTTCAATCCCAGCTTTTTTAGCTCACTACGCAAAAAATCCAGCTTCCCTGTCCTGGGTATTTGTATAACCCATTCCATTCCCGTATCGACCAGGGCTTCCCCTTCCACATTCAAACTAGACACGTATTCCGCACCAATCTTGGAAAATTTTTGTCGAATATCTTTATCTTTAGTATTAGTAGAATTTTCTATGGAAATAATCATTCCATCAGGGTTTAGATTGCCGATAACATCCTGGGAAAGTGTGGTGGACCCTGCCGTTTCATCAAGCAGAATGCAGTCCCATTTACTAGTCGGCTCTGTTTGAAACGCAATATCTTGCTTTTGCAAACTGTCTGACAAAAGCACCTGCAGCGACGCAGTGGAGAAATAGATATTCAGATCTTTTTTATCCGGCAGGAATATAGGCCACCCCGTTTTTTGCAGATCTACCATCGTGATGCCATTTTGTTTGCGACTTCGATTGAGACCTTATTAATGATATTCTCTGGTGGAATATTGGTCCGTACTTCTGCGGAGTTTGGAATTTGTGAGAGTATTGCCCGATAGTTTTCGATAAGAAATTCATTCCGGGCGATCGTATTTTCTTTCTTTCGTTCATACAAAACCTCCGGACTTTCCCAGAAAAAATAGGTACTATTTGGTACTGGAAAGAAGGTCACAAGAAATTTCAAAAACAGCTTAGAATAAACCACGCTTCCGCGATTACGGTCAGCAAGATCATAGATAAAGCGATCACACAATACTACACCACCCTGCGCCAACACAGGCCTGATTTCCACTAGATACCGCGCCCATTGTTCCAAAAACCAATTGGTCAGACCCAGTATTTCTATTATCTTTGAGGAAAATGAATTCTTTTTGTTTTCGACGGGTAAATCATGAATTTCTGGCTCCGAAGAACGATTACCCTTCTTCATTTTTTTCCGCTTAAAATACCAACGGATCAGATGACTGGTCGGTAAAAATGTATCCCTTTTTCCCATGTATACCACTTGAATGGGGTAGGCACCTAGAGACAATGTTTGTTCAATCCCCTCCACAACCGTGCTTTTGCCTGAACCATCGGGTCCTAGCGCCGCGATTAACACCCCCTTTGAAGAGGTAAGATAGCGACTGACTCTGCGAACTTTATGTAGACGAGGAACTAGGCGGTTTCTCAGATAACGTCCTTTCAATCTGAGCCGCAACTTTTTTTTCAGCGGCTCAAGATCTGAATCGGGTAAGCCGGCTTCCTTCCACTGTACAATAGCGCGAGCCTGATTCTTGCCCAACTCTTTCTCTAACTTCCGCTCCAAGTCTCCGCTGTTAAATTTTGTTATAACGTCACGGTAAAACGGTTTTACTTTATCCTTATCAAGTAAAACGTGTAGTAGCAAGGCATAAATCTCGTCCACACCGTCTTGAATTCGAATGTGATTTTCTTTGCGGGTACAATGTGTCACTTGCTCGATGGAGCTATAGTAAAATCCTTTTCGGCCCAGATAGTGTTGCACATCAAGATGTACCGAACGAATCGCAGACTCGTCTCCTTGAAACAATACAATATGGGTGTGATTGGCGTCCTTGTCCTTATACACAATTTGCCATTTTTCCCGGTTCGCAAATTCCTCAACCGACTCTATCACGCTAACACGCATGTCCAGCCTGACAAGTAGATCGATATCTCCTTCAGCCTTACCAGCCAACCAGTCGTAGCTGCGCATTAGAACGACTTCTTGTTTTTTTTCGTTGAACAAGCTAAAAAGATCTTCAAGAAACTGCCTAGGCCACATCACGACTTCGATTTCCTCACCTGTTTTACCCAGTCTACAAACACCAATAATGAAGACCTTTCCACCAAACCCATTTTTAGAGAAAGCAGGGCCAAGAGCGGTAGGTGAACCCCGGCCATTAGCAGTATACAAACAAAACCGGGCAATGAAAGCGCCTCCAGAGTGACAAAACTCAGAAATGCTATCCCCAAGTTTAGGAATAAAAGTCCCGTGTATCGCTTATCAAAAGGATGAAATGAGAAATAGCGATTCACCCAGTATAGATTATACAAATTTGAAAAAATCACTGATATGAGAACAGCCCAGGCAGCTCCAAGTGCACCGAGTTCTGGGATGAGAAACATGTTCAGAACGGCATGCAGTATTAGTGACAAGACCTTTCCTACCATTTGCGTCTTGGACTTGTCACCAATTATCAAATTCAAGCCCGTAAACCCACAGGATGAGTGAAAAATGTAGGAAATTGCTAAGACTCTGAGGACTTCAACGGCCGGCAGAAACTGCTCGCCAAACAATATTTCTATGACCGCGCCCGGATAGAAAATGCAGACAATACTTACCGGAAACGCCAAAGACATGGACCAGATCGATATCAGATTATTCAGGTCTTTCCATTCGTCCTGCTTTTTCTCGCCATAAAACTCGGTGGCAAGGGGCATATAGATGAATGAAAAGCTGGTTAGAATCACGGAAGCCAGCATGGCCGGTTGCAATGCAGAACGGAAAAATCCAATTTGTGCATCGCTGGAAAACATCCCTAACATGATGATGTCCATCCAGGTCAGTATGAGTTCCACCAGTTCCGTAATGACCATGGTTGAACTAAAACCCAAAAACACCTTCCACTCCAACGATGTATTAGTGTCTTTGGCGATCGCTGAAACGGTCGTGCGCCAGACCAGAAATACGGACAGACCACCAAGCAAGCTATATCCAACCAGGGTAAACAAGGTGAAATCGGTGAGTGTGCCCCCAACAAAAATCAAAGCAGACACCGCCAGAATCCGAACAATGGGTTCAGCAAAGTCCTCCAGCATGACCTTGTTGGCAGTCTGTTTAAATCCACTAAAGATCGAAATCGCTAATCTCCGATGGGCGAAAAAGGGGACAATAAACACCATCAGAAGTAAAAGTGAGAGTGTCTTCTCATCGGCATTCAGATATTCTCTCGCCATATCCGCGAATAGAAAACATAGACCAACGATAAACACACCAGCACCGATGGACCAGGCGTTGCACAAACGAACTACACCTTTTGCGTAGCCCTGTTTTTGTTGGTTATAGTAGAGTGCGATAAAACGTCGACTGGATTGAACCAGACCCAGCGTAGGCAAGGCAGACAAGACTATGGCAATTGTGAAGACAAACGAGTAGATACCGTATTCTTCTGGTCCCAGGTAACGCGCGGCGAGAAGTTCAAACAGCATCACCAGTATGATACGAACGATCAGTCCCAGAAAAACTGCGATACTGGAGCCAAACAGTGTTTTATAGTTTTTCATTTCTGTTTGCTATGTTTTATCGTTTTCTATAGTAAATTTCGAAACCAGATTCGTACCTAGCTGAGTAATTGCCGATAGACATCACTGAGCTCTTTCACAGTACGTGGTGTCGTAAAATCCTGTTTGCAGGATTGGTAAGCGTTATTAGCCAGCATCTGGGCCTTCTTTCCATCATCAAGTAAGGTAGCGATGGCCCCTGCCATGGACGTTGGGTCATGAGGAGGCACCAATAGACCTGAAACATTTTCGGTTATTAGCTCAGGGACCCCACCTACCGCCGTAGCGACAATGGGTTTTCGTTGCGCCATCGCTTCCGCATGGGCCATTCCAAAACCCTCTGAAATCGAGGCGCTTACAAAGATATCCAGCAAAGAAATCAGAGGGAGCACGTCTTCACAATGGCCCAGGAACCTGACGCAGTCACCCAGTTGATTTTCTTTCACAAAGCCTTCCAATTGCGGACGTAGTTCACCATCTCCAATGAGCAAATATTCCACATCGTCGAATCGATCCCGTAACGCTAGCACGGCGTCCAGAAAGTAGTTCTGCCCTTTAATCAGATCCAAGCGGCCCACAATTCCCACGTAACGTTTCGAGGCTGAGAGCGCATATTTTTTTCGAGTCCTTTCTTTTTCTTCGGACGTCACCTCAACAAAATATTTTTCCGGAATCGTGTTATAGAGCACCTGCATTTTAGACGCGGAGATACCACGTTTATCTATCATAAACGCTTTCACCGCATTAGAGATTGCCAAACCCTTGTCGGTTAGGGGAGAAAGTAGCTTGTCTACCATGCGCTGATAAAATGGAATGCCTTCATCCACCATATGTTCATGGACTATCACCTTACAGCCAGCCAGCTTTCCGGCAATTCGACCAAATGTCGTCGCGCCATAGCCATGCAGATGGAGAATATCGATATCCAGTTTCTTGATCAGCTTGGTGATACTGGTGATGGTACGCGGATCCACTTTGCTACGACCCAAATCGTGCACGTCTACCCCGATTGCCGTGAACACATCACAGGTTCCGTGTCCACCGCGTAGCACTGCTAAATAAAATCGATAGTCTGTGTTTTCAAACCCAGGCCACCATGTGAGTAGTAGACGAGATACCCCATGTATGGGTGAACCACGGATGGCGCATTTATCCATAATCTGTAGAACGTTAATTTTTTTCTTGCTCATATTATTGTTTAGCCCTTTTTCTATGCAAAGGGAGGCTCTCCCAAATTAAGGACTATTTTTTGACCAGTAATTGCGTCCGACCAGGGCGAAGCCAGGAATGCGATACTTTGTGCCACTTCGATAGGCCTAATATGGCGACCGTAGGGGCGTGACTGAGCTATTTTGCTGCGATAAGCCGAAGGAATCGAACTAACCAGATCCGTCTCGGCCATATTGGGCACCACGATATTGGCTTGCACATTAAACTTGACCAGATCTTTGGCCAGGCTCTTGGTATAACCTTCCAGGGCACTCTTGGCCGATATATATTTGGCTTGCCCGGAAGGTGGATTGGCGACGGCAATCGTTGAGAGATTGATAATTTTCCCGCGATTCTTTTTCTTAAAACCGGGGATCGCGATTTTACTACATAAATGGGCACCTTTTAGTGCCACTTCCAACTCACCGAGGAAATCTTCCCAGTTTAAACCCTCAATTTCATGCGCCGAAAACTCTTTTACTGCGTTATTGACCAGAATATCGATATCACCAAATTTTTCTGAAATATTTTTAAAAAGAGTTGCTACACTTTCCTCGCTCGTCACATCACATTGGGCCAGCATCGCCTCGCCACCATTACTGACGATATCATTTACAATATCTTCAGCGTCAGACTTACCTTTAAAATAGGTGATCACCACTTTACATCCCAGCATGGAAAGTAGTTTGGCGGTGGTCTCTCCGATACCTCGGGAGGAACCGGTAATTAGCGCCACTCTCCCCTTGATTCCCAGATCATTGTGACCCATTTCTCTGATTTCACCACAAGAAAGCATTTTTACCGGAGGCATATTTACGAGGGACTCAATTTGACCTTCAGCATACACCTCACCCTGAGACTCGATGGTGAATAGGGTTTTGATAACCTCGGATGCCTTGGAGACACGCTTGATATGGGTGCGAAACGAAAAGGGTTCAGAAATTGATATATCTTTTTGAAATTCTACTTTGAAGCTGGAGAAGGTTGCATAACGGCCCGGTATTTTCATCCCCACTATCGTGGACAATAGCAAAATGGAAACAAGATTACGACAGGGTACGGTTTCAGTTTTCCTGAACATCTCCAGTGAATCAATAACCTGCTGCGCAAAAAAGGTAAGCTTTTCCTCGTTAATGAGAAAGCCAAACTCGGCCTCATCCCCGGCGTGCAATGTCTCCAAGGTGTTTTTTTCTTCAATAACATCGTGAGTTAGCAAGGCCGGGTTCGCTCCCGCAGCTTTCAGGGAATCAATCGTCGAAGCAGTGAGGATGAAACTGCCCTTTATTTCAGTCACCTTTTCGCGATATGGCAAGCTGAACAGATGGGCAACAAAATCATAGCTGCCTTTTTCTTCTTGTGAGGGATTGTAGTCTACTTCAAGCAAAACCTTCTGTTCATAATGAATGGGCTTGATGAATCGTGTTTTTAGCGTACGAAAGCGAATCGCCTTCCCCGGAAAATCTGAGTTTAAAAGCGAAAGCAGAGAAAAGGGCAACATCCCATGCACGATACGCGTACGGAAACGTGTCTTACGTGCCACTTCCTCATTCATATGCAGTGCGTTGATGTCACTGGTCAGAACGGAAAAGGCCTTGACCATATCTTCGCGAATGGTGGCTTCGTTCTCAAACCTTACTGAATTCGCCAAGTTTCTATCTCCTGGTAAATATCGGTTTCGCCGGATTACCCTGCACGATTGTATTTTCCGGCACCTTACCCGATACCACGGAGTTTGGCGTAACGATTACATTTTTTCCAATATGGGCACCATCAATAATGACGCACCCGGCACCAATCCACACATTTTCTTCAATTCGGATGCCTTTTGAAGTCTTTTCCTGTTGGCAAATGGGAATGTCCAGTTTATCGTATTTATAATTGTTGCCGATAATAGTGGTATTCGACCCTATCATGGAATAGTCACCGATATAAATCCCACCCTTGTCTGCCGACAAAAAACAGCAGGTACCAATTGATGCCTCTTTTCCAATTTCCAAAGGGCCGTCTGATGCTTTCATTTTGGTGAAGGAGCTTACCTGAGTTCCCTTGCCAATTTTAAGCAAGGAAGATAGCTCAACCTCGGCCTTTGGGCTTATTTTACATCCATATTTAACCATATAGATAAACGTGGTTAAGGGTGCTGGCACCAAAAAGCGCCTGACTATTTTTCCTAGTTTCATTATTATCTCTTACTTGGTATGACTCGCTACAACTTCCATTAAAGATTTCACATCAGTAATAGACTCTATTTCACTCATTGAAAGATTGATGCTAAATTCTTCCTCAATGGCGGTAACCAATTTTAGATGATTCATGGAATCCCAGTTATCAATGGTCTCCGGACTGGAACTTTCAGACACATCGTCCTCGTCCACTCCAAACACTTCGGATACGATTTCAATTACGGTTTCATTCATTACTATTCTCCAAAATTAACGTGATACCGGGGCAGTCAATGATTTGCGCTTGCTCCGCCTCCAGCTTGTATGTTTTAACCCCATCCGCTTCTTCAGCTACCTGACAACCCTGGGCACTAAAAAATTCGGCGACAGGCTTATTTTTTTGCGTGGGGATGTACTTCGCACTTAAGGATTTTTTGTCACCTTCTATCAGGTATATCTGCTTAATCAAATTCATGACACAGCTTTCTATTTTTCTACCCATTGCCCGGCAGCTCAATATAAAACTATCTACCATGACCTGGTCTTCGTTCAGTTCAAGTAGAACCAGGCCCACCATGCCCAAGTCACCAAAATTGTCTTTTACCGATACTGTCATCAAGTCGTAGCGATCGTCGCTGATGAATTTTTCTATATCAGGAATAGCATAGCGAATAGTGGTTACATTAAACTGATTAGTCTTTGAAAAAAGCTGATGTATTCTTTGGATTGTCTCTTTTTTGCCTTGCGCCACCCTCACTTCGGTGCCTAAGGAGCTAAGAAAAGAATCCATATCGCCGATTGATTCCTGCATCTCTGCCCGTTGTGCATTCTCAGAGTATTGCTGGACCTTCTTTAGGTCTTCTTCGGTTAAAAACAGACGTTCAAAATAAGGCGAAGCATACAGTACCTTCAGATAGGTACTGGGCTCGCTTCCCAATTCCGGTACCTCTACCTGGGGTAAAGCGGACCGAATCAGATCCCGTTCGACGGGGTTATCGTCCAAAAAAACCAGGCTATCGACACCTATATTCAAGCCCTTTGCAATCGAGGCGATGTTCTCAAACTTGGGCTCCCAGTTTATGCGTCTACTGGAAAAATCTTCCAAGGCCAAAGGCATATCATCCCGCGTCGCGAAGACTTCCTCAGCATCCTCTGGGTTATTCTTGCTTGAAATGGCAAGCACAAAACCCCTTTGTTTCAGAGTCTTCAGATAATTCTGAAATGCATAGAATATCTCACCTTCAGGATAGCCCTTGCCTACTTTGACACCCTCTGCGCCCTCTTCACCTACAACTCCACCCCACAGGGTGTTGTCCAGATCAACAACGACGCATTTCTTGGTTTTACCCTTGAGCGCGATGAGGTATCGCATTAACTCATGGGAGTAGGCGGTCAGGCCCAGATCATTCAATTCCATTTTCGCGAGATAATACATTTTACTATCTGTGATATTGTCCTTACCGACCCGGGCCAGTGCATTATTCTTGTCCACCAGATAGGCACGATTGCTGTCGCGGAGTTCATCAATCAACGCCAGATTCAGTTTACTGTACCAGGCGGTTTCGCTCTGCTTATTGGTAAGATCGGCTATACCCGCTTGTGGATATGCGGGCTGCACAAAATTAGATATCAGCACGTAGGCGCCTGTGTTCTTCTCAGCCAATCCGACCAGTTGTGAAATCGTGGTGCGAATCCGGTTTAACTCGCTCTCCAATTGTTCTTGTGACAGCGACAAAAATGAACTAGCAAGTTGAGGGGATAATTGTGACAGGGATAGATCAAGCACAATCACATCAGGAGCGAATGCTGCCAGACCTGAATCGGGGCTCAATAATTCCTGAAAATATTGGCCGAAGGGGGCGATATAGTTTTCTACTTTCAGGTCATGGCAACAAGAGAGTGTTGTCAAATAGGGTGCGAGCAAATCAATCGTAAGATTGGACAGATACGCAATTTTAACGTCAACTTCTCTGGGCGATTTATCAATCTGACGATATATCAGTTCAACCTCACGGGCGCGAAGCGTGTCAAAGTCTAAACCCTTGACGAGGTCACTTAGCGTTTTCCACTCAGTGGTTTTTTTAATTGTTTTCTTAAGCTCTTTATCTAACATACACGCGTACCAATGACACTAAAGGTAACCGTTTTCCTGATACCACTGGGCCGTGCGTTTCATGCCCTCTTCCAATTCCACCTTGGGTTCATAGCCAAGCATCTTCTTCGCCTTGCTGATATCAAAGGCGCGATTATTTCTAAAGAAACGTACACGTCTCACGTGCAGCGGTGGCTCCATACCCAAAGGGACAAAAATCTTTTCACAGAGCACGGCTGCTGTGTGAAACAGCCCATAAGGGAATCGAAGAGAGGGAGGAGGGGCGCCAACGGCCTTGGCAACCACATCGATATATTCGTCCAAAGGGAGATAGCTGTTTCCGCCAATAATAAACGTTTCTCCGTCAATACCGGGTGTCTCCAGCACCTTTAGAAAACCATTGACGATATCATCGATATACACGGCGTGAAAATTTTCTTTACAAGGCCCAACCTTAAAGAAGGTCTTCTTCTTTAACATTTTGAACATCTTGAGCATGCGCATATCACCGGGGCCATACATAGAGGTAGGTCTTACGATCACTACTTCCATATCACTCTTGCCAATATTGGATCGAACATAGTTTTCAGATTCCAATTTGGTTTCCTGATAGAGGTCACCAGGTGCAAATTCTGTTTCTTCATTGGCTGGTGTGGTCTTCACATCGCCATGCACACCTATAGTGGAACATTGTATATAGCGTTTAACGCCAGCATCCCGAGCACTATCGAAGGTGACCTTGGTTCCATCCACATTGATGTGCTTATAGCTCTCTGGAGGACCAGATGCAGTACGAAAATTGGAAACGGTGTGTATTACATAATCTGCTCCGGCGCACAGCTCGTCCATTATCTTTCGGTCGCTAATGTCACCGATGAGTAGTTTATTGACGCGCCCTTTCAGGCCTGAAGCCTTGTCTGCGTCGCGTGCAAGCGCGTTAACCTTATATGAATTCTCCAGGAGTTTTTCCACGAGGTGGCTCCCGAGAAAGCCGGTGCTACCGGTAACTACTACTGTTTTCTGGCCCATATTGGATACAGCTCCATTAATGCATTAATATTTTGTAATCGTTCTTGTTCTGACCAGGCAAATCGTTGTGCAAGTACGTCTGCGCCATAGGCTATTGTCTCGCCATTCGGCAAGCCCACCGAGCCAACGTCACATCTTCGAAACAAGAGATCTGAAAGTGAATAAACCAGCTCACTATCTACGAGATACTTTATTTCGGCCTTAGGAACATCGTTGGTACCAGGCACCATCTCCGCCAGGCCGCCATCTTCATATGCTATCCTGCTGATTTTATTAATATTAGTTCCGTAATTTCTGAGCAGGCGATGTCGCGTAGGGGCATCCCAAAGGCCTGCGTATTCTACCTCAGATTGCCTAAGAAAATCATCGTATTGCGTGAACTCGCAGCCATAAAACGGCAAATTTTCCTCAAGCTTATCCCTGTGCTGCAACAAGCCGTTTTTTAGACAGTGTTCAAGGCATCGTTCAGCACTCACTCGTGCGGTCGTAAACTTGGTTCCTTGCATGGCCAGCAGGTTAGCAGCCCCGGTTTTTTCGCCATCGAGCAAGTAGGATTCAGCAATCAAGCTGGGCTCCGCATTGGTCATAGACTCGTTTTCAGCGGGTAGCAGCCCTTTGTGAATGAGTGAAATATGCTGCCGACCAATTTCTGCTTGCGGAAACTGATTATTGATATCAGCAAGTATCTCGTCCACTTCCTGGGCATTGGGCTCTGCAAGCTGATCGGCCTCGGCGCTATAGGGAAAATACCAGGTACCGACCAGCGTTCTATCTCGCCAGGGGGTATAAAACAAAAGGCGCGTGTCTCTTGTTTCCGTTTTTGGAATGGTGAGCCCGATGGCGTGTTCCACCAGTTTTTTGTCGATAATAAAATTCACGGCCTTCGCAAACTTCAACGCGCTTCGAGGCTTGTCAAAATAGGCCCAGGGACCCGTGGTATCAATAACTACATCAGCCTTTACCGTAGTCTTGCGTTTTAGAATTTTATCCGCAATGTGAATTTCTGTAATACGGTTGTTCTCTTTGTCCAGCGTTTCTACCGCACAATGATTTAGAATTTCCGCCCCCAACTCTTTTGCAGACAAGGCGTAACTAAGAACCAGTCGTTCGGTATTGTAGACTTGCGCGTCGAACCAGCTGACACCGCCAGTATAGTCGCAGTCCTTCAAGTTGGAGAAGAGGGAAAAAAATCGATTGCGAGAATAGATTGTTGTGTTTTCAATCTCTCTCGATGGACACAGGCCTCGATTTCTGTTGGCTGTAAGAAAATCATAAATTTTAAATGCGAAACCTACAATTGATTTCGATTTAGTTAGCTTTCTCTGGGTCGGCATAAAACATCGAAGCGGCTCTACTAAATGGGGAAAGTCCTTCAGTAATCGGCTTCGTTCACGTGAGGAATAGAGCAGTCGTTTAATGGATAGGGTCTGTAAATAGCGAATTCCGCCATGGATGACCTTGAGACTATTGGCGGATGTGCCAGAGGAAAAGTCTTCCTTCTCCAGTAAAACTACCGAATATCCCATGCGGCTGGCTTCCATGGCCAATGCACAACCGTGGCTCCCGCCGCCTATAATGGCCAAATCATATTTTTTGTTATTATAGTCTTCGCGCATAGGATGGGCCTGGCTTGGTGCTTACTCGCTCAAGGACGTATAGATCTTGTCTATGGTTTTACAAAACGCCGAATAAGAATGTTCCTTCTCAATATATTCCTTCGCATTTTTTGCCAATTCCTTCCTTCGAACCTCATCTGCCGCGATTTCCTCGATTCCACTGGCAAAGGACCGAGTATCCGCCGCCGCCAATACAGCAATCTTGTCTGTCATCACTTGGGTATGTGTCGGCAAATCAGTCGCCAGTACTGCCACACCCGAATCCAGATAGCTATAGACCTTCATGGGTGTATTCACACCATGAACCCGTGGTGAGACCAATATGTCGGCTTGCTTCATGTAGTCATTGATATGGGCAACCGGTTTTCGTCCAACCAGATGCACATTGGCTATATGTTCTTTATTCACCTTACCCTTGTATTTCTCGATATCCGCATCCGAGCCACCGATAATGACCAATGAAAGTCCAAGCCCTTTTTCACTCAAGCTGGCAAAACTGTTCAGCAAAAGATCGATTCCCTGGTAAGACTCCAGATTGCCGATATACATCATCATGAGTCCCTTGATACTCAATTGCTCTCGCAGCTGCTCCACATTGTCATGCGTTTCATTGGATATGAGCGACACGTCTTTCAAAATCGTCATCCGTTTGGGCTTGTATTTTCGAATATCATTCGCCAAGGCATCACACACCGGCACACAGGCAGCGGCATAACGTACAGGGAGTGATTCCAGAAATCGCAGCAGGCCACCGAGAGGTTTTAGCACAGGAAATTTATCGAGTATCTGTGTCGTCATCGACGAATCGATGTCAAAAATATAAGGTGTTTTATAAAAGGGACACACAGCAAAGGCCATAAATGCGGATTCTTCAACCGCATGCACCACGTCGTATTTTTCCCTTCGCATCATTTTTAGGAATTTGAAAAATAGAAAAACATCACACAATAGCTTTTTGACTGAAAAGCCGGGTTTAACATTGTTTACAGCAAACCAGGGTTGTGCCCGATAAATCGTAACGTTCTTGTGTTCTCGGTCAGTGCCTTCGTGAAAGGTCAATACATGCACCTCGTCCCCACGATCACTCAAAGCCTTGCAAAGAAAATCCACCGCAATGGGGGTTCCTCTTTCCTGGTAAAATGGGTGTGGTGCTAAAATCAGGATCTTCACTGCACGTCTCTCTGATATATTTTGTTTATTGTTACTATAAGCCTGGCAAAACTACTTATTCAGGCGCAGAAGTGCCTGGTTTCGAAAAAAGCGAAATAACCCTTCCAACTCATGATGCCCATTGGACTCCGAACTATTCTGCTTCAAAGCGTGAACTATTTGCGCAGACAGGGGACCAGTTGTCGCTACTTGCGGAATATAGGAGACACAAGTTCCGACTCGTTTTTCTTCACCACGGATAGGCAATGGATCAGTTCCGGGATAGACAGCCATTCCCAACTCTTTGGCAATGCTGAATTGCCTGGGATAGGGAAAAAGGCCCGGCCTACCGCCATTGTCACCCAGAGCCACTGTTCCTACGGTACTAGCGGTGATGCGGGCACTCACCAACTCGCCACGTGTTCCCAGCCATTTGCCAACTCCCCAGGGTAGTACTGGCATGGCATCTTGTTCCAGCAGGGAGTTGATGGTTTGGTCCAGGCTCGCACCGTCGGCTATGCGCGCTTTGCTACACAAGCCCAGCACCTCCAGATTCTCTTTTGTAACTATTTGATATCCCTGTATTATTTTTATTTTTTTTGAGTTAGGGCTTAAAGCGTCCAGCGCTCTGGTGTCGTCCGCCACCCGCTGTATGGACCACTGACCATACTCAACGGCCTGTCCCTTGTTTAGTTGTTGGTAAGTATCTACAAACCAGTCCTGGCGGCTGCTTTCGGTGAGCATTAAAACCAGGTGCGTGTCTTCTGTTTTCTGATTCTGTTTTGCTGCAATACGCGACAGATTATCAAAGGCGCTATTTAACAAGCTGGCCATATCGAATACGGGATAGAAATGGACGTGCGTATCAGCAATTATCATGTTTCTAAACACCTGTTCAGTATAAGCGAGGCAATTATGTCATAAACAACAAACAGATAGGTACATCAGACCCAATCCACCCGGGATTGCCGTGGTTAAAAACAAATTCCGAGTGAAAAATCGACGTATTTTAGGCAAAACATCCTTAGTTGAGCGTTAAACTTTCGGAAAATCGAAAGGTTTCTCTGTCGTTGTTATAGTTCCAAACGCATAGCCTGCGGCTTGCCGCCTAAGTGTATGAGTCAGAATTTATCTAAGAGGGATTCTAACATATGCAATTTACAGATAGTTTATATAA
>JAOUPJ010000161.1 GCA_029879945.1 Gammaproteobacteria bacterium | reverse complement strand
GCTGCACATACGACCTCCAAGACCATATCGTATTGCAAAATGTTTCCGCCGGCGCTCCTCCCGCCCCTTTCAAGGATGGCCATGTGGGTCGGGCAACAATGGCGGTGTTCAGCGCGGATGGGGGCTCAATTCTCTCTGCCGGGGTTGATGGAAACGCAATATTGTGGAATCTGTTTGATGCATCGGTTCAACAAAAATTTGTTGGGCACACAGATGCTGTCCCACGGGCATTGTTCAGTCACAACGGGACACGTATAGCCACGGCCAGCGCCGACATGACCGTTAGAATCTGGGATGCGGTGAAGGCTTCCCCGACATTTGGCACCACCTTGGCTACTTACACGGGAAACACCGCAGCAGTCAGTTATATAGACTACGATAGTAATTTTGGGCATCGCTATGCAACAAGCAGCACTGATGGCTCAGTACGAATTTTTAACGACGCAGGAACAACTCTCGCTACTTTTGCTAATCTCTTCGCAGGTGGAACAGCAAACTGGTTGGATTTTTCCGATGACGGTACACTTTTAGTTGTAGGGGGCTCTGGCACCACTAATCATATAGTCATATTGGATACCGATCCTACTACCAGTTATGGCGCGTACAATAATCTGGGCAGCTTTACTGTTCATACGAATTCTATCAACTCTGCCATGTTTTATCCGGATGGTACGGGTGCGATCCGATTGCTTACGGCTGGAACTGATGCGCGTACAAAAGTAAGTATTGTTACCCCTACCCCTAACGGCATCCTGCCGCCGACAGTCAGTTTAACTGAGGAAAAGTCCATTACCATAACGTCAACTCAGTCAGTGATTACCAATCAATTGGAAGGACTGATCGTTGGCCCCTTACGTTCCGGTTCAGGCTGTTATGGTTGCCCTCGTATTTATCACTACGATTTAAATCCAGCCAATGTGGATACCTATGGCCTACGCTATAGCACATCTGTCGCGCCAATAGGCGCAGATAGTTACCATGATACGACAGGACAAATTCAAGAGTGGTTTCTGATTTACTCAGGCAATGCGTCTCCGGATGGCAGCCTGATAGTGGGGGCAGGGCCTGGTTCTTTATATCAAGATTCCTGGACAGACTTTGATGGCTATTGGGATAGAAGCCGCGACAGTCTGTTCGATGAACGAGACGGCGTGAACCCCTACTTTACCGAACCTTCACCTCCTACAACAGCCGGGTGTTATATACTCGATATTACTGCGTTAAATTCAGGCACAATTTCGTGCACAATTTCTTGCGCAGAAGTAGGCGGATGCACAGGGTATGCGATCACATCGAATATTGTGTATGAACGAGCCGGAACCAATCCTCCCGCTCAATATAATCGATTGTTAAACAAGCTAAATCAAAGAGCGCAAGACTATCCCGATACGGCGGGATATTTTGTGGACCAGTATGTCTTTCAACCCATCAATTAAAAAAGAAACGGGGCCTAAGGCCCCGTTTCAGTACTACTTAGATAATTTTTGACTTATCTATTGTTTTGCTGTGCACGAATACGCTGATGATTACGCGCTTCACGCAAAGACTGTGTCAAATCCACATTGGTGCTCGCACCGGGTTTCCACACGCCAGGTGAAGAAGTGTTTATGCCGATGGCTTCACCATGGTCAACACCATTTGCACCTGTGTACACATTGATGTATGTGGCTAATCCAGCGTTAGCGACACCCACATCTTCATATACAGTTACGTTGAATGAGAATGACCAAGTACCGTCACCGTTATCAACAACATTGAGTGGCTTATCACCCCATTGCTCTGCGTTTGGATCACTGGAATAGTTTTGACTATTTCCGCCTGTGTCCCAAACACTTGCAAAGAACCAGTGTGGAGTAAAGTTCTCAGTCGCACCGGTATTCAATGCATCCGCGTAGATCGTTCCACTAACAAGAATCGTCGTGGATAGAGCAGGGTCTGTTACTCCTACTACCGTGTTATCGGTATGCGAAGTGATGTCCACGTGCTGTGGTCGAACCACACCATTCGCAGTATTCACATTCATGCCATAGAAGTTCCAGTTTGCGTCATTCATTTCTATACGATTGTAACCGTTGTATAAGGCCACATCGAATGAATAAGCACCTGTTCCATCGGAAACGATCTCACTAAATCCAGCAGCAGTACGCACACTCAATTTAGTTGATGGGTTGGCAGTTACACCACTAATTGTAATACTAGTGGCGGTACCCACATCCCAACCAGATTGACCACAGTGTTGCGCTGGTGGAGTCGGATTAGTTTGTATAATCGTTGCACCTGTAACAGACGCTTCAACTACACTGTTAACCTTAATAACTTCCACAGGATCAGTTCCACTGTTTCCACCCACGTTAATGGCACCTACCTGATTCCATCCGTTACGGACTTCAACACGCTGGTTACCGTTAACAACGTCCACTGTTTGGGTCCAGTCGTAGAGACCAGAACCTACAGAGTTCTCTGTCATGGCGGATGTAGTAAAGTAACGAGTCGTAGCACCACATGCCCAATGAGTTACTTCAACAGTGTGGCCGGGTCTATTAGCCGTTCCCGATACATCGAAAGTAGCGGCAGTGCCACCGGTCAAGTCTAGCATTTGCTCATTGGTATGGCTGGTCATCTGCACATTAGACACGTCGTATATACAACTCGCATCGGAGGTAGAGATTTGCGCACCAACCCACAACCAGTCTTTGTCCATGATATCGACAAAGTTCTTGGCTGTGCCACCCACTACAGGAACAGTCACTGTAAATGGGTAACCACCTGCGGCGTTTGGCGTACCGGAAGCCTTCACTTCGAACTCTTCCCAATTAAATGCATCATCCATAAAATTGTTTGGAGTTCCGTTATCGTCTTCTGAACGCCAGTTTATTCGCACTGAGCCCTGCTTCGCAGTACCTTGTATGGTCGCCCAACAAGTTCCAATCGAGGCAGTACCCATACCACCATTAGTCGGTGCCGTGAAGGCAGTACCGTTTACAGTAGTTATGGTTGGCTTGATGACAGGCTTACCGGCGCTGGTAAAGATTTCCATACCGGCCCAGTTCTGCTTGGTATCGCCAAAGTGAACATTATTGTAACCATTGAACAGATCTATGGTGACAGAGAAGTTGCCATTGGCATCAACTGACAGATCACCACCGGTCCAGCCGCCTTCACCACCGGCACCCCAGGTAGGACGGTTGTTAGAATTGGCCGGATCATTAAAGTTGATCATCGTTCCGGTAATGGTCAGCTGATTGCTGGTGATTGTGCTTGCATCCCAACGAGACCACAGTCCAAAAGACTCTGTCGCTGTTAGAGTGTTAGCACCGTCAGTTGCATCAGCTACTGAGCTGATAGCAATAGGTGGCACATAGACAGAACCATCATCTGAGTAAACACCCAGATTTAAGGTTGCCCAACGACAATCGCCTGGATCGGCATTGAAACCACATACGTTTCCGTTTATGTTTACCCAGTTTGCTCCAGTATAGACCTTAATTGTTCCACTGAAGGCATTGGAAACAACGGGAATGCTGGTAGATTCAAATACTTGCAAATTGTCATTCCAGAGATTGATTTGCAAGTTGCTTATGGTCATTCCAACCGCTATGGTACCGCTAAGAGTCGCTTTTTTGGCAGCAGCGACTGCTGGCGTTAAACCATTATTGAACTGATTCCATGCATCCCCTTCAACCGAAGTTGTGGTTGGCGTGGCATCAGTCAATTGGATTTCAAACAAACCATTAGTATTGGCATCTGTCAAAGCAATCACAGGTGCCTGTCCAGCGGTAGTGATGACATTAAAACGAGCCCATCGAGTTTCAGGCGTCCACTGTGGACCACAACCAGGGCAGCCCGCAATCATATGATCCGTGATCTCGATACCATTTCTACCCTTTGTAAGGTTAATGGATTGAGTAACTGCATAAGCATAGACAGTCACGGAATTACCTTCCACGTCCACGGTGGTTTCCTGGGTCTTAACTACGGAGGCATTGCTATCCGGGTCAAAATCTACTGGATACTCCTGGAAGAAGGCTCCGTCGACACGCACGTATCCGCCATTCTGAGTTGTCTCTGGCCCTGCGGTTCCGTTTGTTACCGCCAGATCATCGTAATCAGTCAAGCTACGGCTTACGAAGGTGATGTCTACGACACCGGTATGTCCCGCAACACCTGTGATGTTGAATCCTTGGATGAACTCATCATAGGATACCGTTGTACCGGTCGCGCCATCTTGTGCAACCAAGGACATGGTGAGACGAGTGTTCGCACCGGCTATCAACATACGACTCAGCTCAGAGATAGCAACAACGTCTTTTGCCAAGTCTGAGTTGGTGTCGTTTTTGATTTGAGCCACTGTATTACTGCCAAGGGCTGCAATTTGCCAGAATAGTTTGGCGCCAGGACCTGCCCGGAATTCGCGATGAAATCCGAAATCCTTACTCACCATTACATTCGGTGAAGTAGTCGCGCCGCCAGCCGCTTGCTCATCTGGGAAAACGGATGGGTCACTGAAGTCCAGCACAGTGCTATCACCTGGCATTGCCAACGCTATCCCTTCCATCGGATCATCTACATTCATTACAATAAATACATATGCGGAAGCTCCATCAACGGGAGTCCATTGAAATTTCAATGGGTCCCCTGCGGAGTAGGAGTAACCACTGCTATATGTATAACCACCGTTTGTTTCATCGGTAGTAGAGTTGTACTTGAATGCTGGTGGACCATTTTGGCTATCATTGAAAACAACGTCTTTTTCTGGGCCAATTAAGTCCAGCGCTATCAACTGACCGACACTTTGCTTACGGGTATCGATATCGATGGAGGCATGTTCAACCTTCATACTTCCGTTGATCTTACGCAGCGTGGTGAATAGAGTGTCTGTAGGCGTAGCTTCCGCACAATCCTGACCACCTTCAGTTGCTGTACCTTCCAATCTAAAGGCAAAATCTACCTTTTCATTCGCAACATCAACATTAATTTTCACGCTTGGATTTGCTGGATCGCTGATAATTGTACCAACAAGTGTTACACCGCAACGCTCCCACATTGGGAAGATTTGGCCACTCAGTGCATCACTGAACTCAGCCATACTATAGGTACCATCGCGGTTGATATCGATAAAATCGAAACCATTGGCCAGATTGTAGTCCATTGCAAAATTTCCGGCTGTTAGGCCCAACCACTTCGTGATATCGCGATTATTCATCGCTGCAACCCATCGATTAAATACATCAACGGCGGTTGCTTCTAATTTAGCGATATTGATATCATCACTAAGATCCAAGGTAGAACCGTCACCATTGGTCTCAGTTGTACCAGTCGTCAAGCTCTTGGTGGTGTAGTTAACAACTATATCAGTTGCAACATTACCAGAAAGGTCTTTCAAACCAGTGATAGTACCAACGTAGTTAATCCCATAGTCCATAGGCTCTGCTGTAGTTAGCTCGTAGCTATAATTTCCGCCGCTTTGCCCAGCAAAAACGACTTGCGGCTTGGAGCCAAGGCTAGGAACCAAGCTGAGAGTAATTCCTGTCGTATCTAACAACTCATTAGATGTGAGCGTTAGCGTACTGGTTGGGGACTCGGTTGTTCCAGTCAGATTAAATGTAACTGTTGGCGCGGTAGTATCTGCAGCCGCTGCAGTTCTAAAGGTACCAACCGCTTCAAACTCTAGTTCATTGAAGTAGACATTCTTAACCCCTGTTCTGCCACTATCATCACCGTATACCGTAACAGTGTATACCGTGGATCCGGTTAAAGGAGTAGTTGGGGTAAAAGAGGCAACGGTCCAGTCTGGAGACATGACCCAGGTACCCGCTATTTCAGTGGCGCCCTGTTTTACCGTAATACCTGGCACAGTTGCCGGTAGAGTTGTATCATTACCAATTACAGTATCGCGAGCCATAGGCATGTTGAACGCGACCTGAATTTTTGCGCCTAGAGGTAACTCATACGTAGCATTACCCCAGGTTTGAGTTCCATCTGTGTTTTTTGCCTTACCGAACATCTTGGTAACAGCTGGCACAGTTGAACTGGATGTGGCTTCCAAGTCATTACCGGTAATTGAACCTTCCACATCTTGTGCAATACTTTGTACCGCTACAATTGATCCACTACCAGTTGGACTGATGTATGAAGCAATCAAAGTGTAATGGCCATCGGGGATTTTGGCCCCATCGGTATAGGCATTTCCGTTTTCAGCTGCATTGCTGAGTGTATCCAGTGCATAATTGCCGTTAGCATCCGTTGTGGTTTCAGCAACAGGTGCTTTATACTCTGGATGATCAGCGTCAAACAGAAATACATTGGCATTGGCAAACCCTTTTTTGGCCGCGATCGAAGGCAAAAAGTTGTATTTAGAAGAGACTCCATCCGAAGTCGACTTGTACATACTACTGCCTGCGTAACCGGTAGGCGCTAGTGGTTTACCATTGAATTGCGGCTTCCCAGAAACCACCCCTGACAGACTCACATTCCCTTGTATTTTTGGGGAATCTTGTTGAGTCTCTTCGGGTGATCCACTGTCGCCGCCACATCCAGCAAGGATGAGAAAAGTACTAAGGGCCGTAGCCGCAAGTACTTTCGCGCGGAATGTACTCATTGAGTGTTCTCCTATCGTTTTTTGGTACCAAATTTGAGGATATTAGATACCAGCTCAAAAACTGCCTCAGTCCCTGGCATCACGAGCACAGTTAAGTCAAAACTCATACCAGACGCTGCGAGCTGAAGACGGTATCTGTATCGCTATCGTCAACCAGTTCCTTTGCTTTAGCGCAAATTCGAAAAAGCTTGTTAAGTGTTAAATTTTTGTATCTTCAATATAAAAAGGAGAATATTGACTTAATTTGATGGTAGGTTTTTTTCCACGCAGTGCGGAGGTAGGAATTCGATATTTCTTATGAGCAGCTAAGACTTTTTATTGCGTCGCCGCCTTTCCGACACCTCTCGGGTCGGATGCCGCAGATACCCTTCCGGAAGTAAGATTCCACTGCACAGCATGCATATTGCCGTAGTGCCTACCAACATTTTTAGTGTTGTGACCCAAACGCCCCAGGGCATTGAGGGTGTCAGAATCCAGACCATCGGGCTCATACTCGATATGGTCCGGGAGAAACTGGTGGTGAAAGCGGCCAATTTTTACCCATGATTCCGGACCATTTCCCTTTGCATAGTCCAATATACCGAGTAACACCATGGTGATGATTCGGCTACCACCTGGTGTTCCCAATACCGCTATCCGTTTTCCGTCATTCAAAAAGGTAGGTGTCATGCTTGAGAGAGGACGTTTTCCTGGCGCGATGGCGTTGGCATGACTACCAACGAGTCCATATGCATTGGGCACCCCAGGCTTTGATGAAAAATCATCCATTTCATCATTGAGCACGACTCCCGTCCCGGGAGGAACAAAGGCGGAACCAAATGGATAGTTAATCGTGACAGTGGCAGAGACCCGGTTACCCTCTTTATCCAGAATCGAAAAATGGGTCGTGTGCGGCCCTTCCGGTGCTTTATCTATTCCTGGCAGACTGGAACTGAGTGTGGCCTTGTCCATTCGAATGGAGGCCCTGAGGCCATCTGCATAGTCCTTACTAGCAAGCCGCTTGACTGGCACAGAAACAAAGTCCGGGTCTCCGGCATATTCAGCTCGATCCCGATAGGCCCTGCGCATCGCCTCAACGACAAGATGTTTTTGAGTCACCTCATCCAATTTTTCCAACTCAAAGCCACTCAATATATTCAGCATTTCAAGCAATGCCACGCCACCTGAGGATGGCAAGGGAGCAGCAACAATCTCTATTCCCTTGTAGCTTCCTTTTATGGGTTCGCGCTCTACAATTTTGTAGTTTTCAAGATCAGCCAGAGTCCAATTCCCGCCGGCCTTTACAACACCGTCCACCAATTTCTTGGCCACATTCCCCTGGTAAAAACCTTTATTTTTTTTGCTAGCGATTTGTTCCAAAACCTCGGCCAGATCTGTTTGTTTGATGACGTGACCAAGTGGAGGCACTTCTCCATCCTTTAAAAACAGTTTTGCAGTGTGTGAGTATTTGTTGAGTGAGTCTTTTCTAAATCCGGTAAGAAGACGATATCGTTCATCAACCTCAAACCCATTCTTTGCGATATCTATCGCAGGACGCAGACTGGTTTTCAGATCAAGCTTCCCATACTTCTCTGCCAAATGGACGAGCGCAGCGGGCACACCAGGAATCGCGGCACTCAGCGGACCATCAATTGAAAGACCGGCAATCACTTCACCCTTGGCATCCAGATACATATCTTTATGTGCTGCGGCCGGGGCCGTTT
>JAOUPJ010000099.1 GCA_029879945.1 Gammaproteobacteria bacterium | reverse complement strand
TTTCAAAGCCGTCACTGGCACGATGGAGCAGCCAGAACCCGCCCCCTCCAAGACCCGAGCTATACGGCTCTACTACCGCCAACACAGATGTTACCGCTACGGCTGCGTCGAAGGCGTTGCCACCCTTTTTCAAGATTTCAATTCCGGCATCGGTTGCCAGCGGGTGGGCAGAGGAGACGGCATGGGCTTGTGGTGTTTGGGCGGCCCAGCTGAATACAGGGAAAGATAGACTAATAGTGAGTAGGCAGATTAGTCTTAGATTCCTGGTATTCACGGCGAGTGCTCCTGATTTATTAAACTAAGTCTAAACTTATTTTAGCATATCAACAAAAGCTTATTTTCTTGCTGCAAGAATCAATAAGAAACAACATGAATTACTTCACAGTTCGGCACAGGAATCCTTGGCTACAACCGTGATTAATAGCTTCATCACATTTTTTCATTTCTAAATAGACTAGGATGACTACCCGTAGAGACACAATTTGTAGTGAGGTTGATATGAGAAGCAGTAAATCCATTTTGTTCGCTATTGCAGCGGCACTGATAGTCCTTCAAGCTGGTGTTGAAGCCGGGGCGGGATACCTTGACAGTACGATTGAAAAGCCTACTACAGCATCAATTACTATGGTAAAACCTAGTCTGGCAGTATCAAATTAGTAACAACGAATACAAGCAGTACCCGTTCTTACTATTGTGTTGCTTACTTTTTAAAATAGGAATGACATAAATAGACCGAACCCTGAGGCATCTAAGCTTTCACTAGTGCCGCTAACAGTTAATTTTGAGTTTGTATATCTTCCACCAAAAAGGTAACTACTTGATGGGTCATTCGGTAAAGGTAATTCATAATTGTACTCAAGGACAAAGCCAATCGAGCTTTCAAATTGAATGTTTCCCACACATATTCCTGGAACGCTGCACTCAAATTCAGGAGAGTTTTGATACTGAAGTCCCGCCACAAAACGATGATTGTCCACTGGTTTCACTGCCAGCAACTCAGCAAGCATCCGTGTCATGGTGGCGTCACCGTTACTTGCTTTTACTGAAGCATGTTTGTACCCTAAGATACCACGAACACTAAATTCCTCTAGAGGCATTTCTGCCCCCCCATAAATGAGAAAACCATCGTTCGCGTCTATCGTATCTGTGCCACCGTCTGTTTTATAGAAAGTGACAACATTTTCTCCACCAAAATCTGCGCCAAAGCCTAAAATACCACGAACATCTCCATCCTGAGCATTTACCTGGGTAACGACGAATACACTAAGGACTAAAAAGATAAAACATTGTACAACTCGATTTATCACCACTCACCCTCCGGCAATTTGTTTGTTTAGTTCAGAAAAATTATAGGAAGGTTTTTTTCCAATAACAATAAAAAAGCCCGCATAAAGCGGGCTTTTTTCATTCACAAGACACGGGAAATTAGTTATAAAAACTAATCATCTTTTCCAAGGAGTTGGCTCTGATCTTGGAAGCATGACCCGCACATCCAAACGCTTCATAACGCGCTTTACAGATGCTCATCATTGCCTTGGTAGATTCCTTCAGGAATTTACGTGGATCAAAGTTGGCTGGATTGTCTGCTAAATGCTTACGAATCGCGCCGGTAGATGCCATACGTAGGTCTGTATCGATGTTGACCTTGCGCACGCCGTTCCTGATACCTTCCACAATTTCTTCAACAGGTACGCCATAGGTTTGACCCATATCGCCACCGTAGTTGTTAATGATTTCCAACCAATCTTGTGGCACAGATGAAGAGCCGTGCATGACCAAGTGGGTGTTTGGAATGACTGCATGGATCTCTTTAATACGATCGATGCGCAGCACCTTACCTGTGGGAGGTTGCGTGAATTTGTACGCACCGTGTGAAGTACCGATCGCGATGGCAAGCGCATCAACATTGGTCTTCTCGACGAAGTCTTTGGCTTCTTGAGGATCAGTCAGAAGTTGTGAGTGATCCAGAACACCTTCTGCACCGTGCCCGTCTTCTTCACCCATCATACCGGTTTCCAAAGAACCTAAGCAGCCCAACTCACCTTCTACAGATACACCACCAGCATGAGCCATATCGACTACCTTTCTGGTGACTTCCACATTGTATTCATAAGAAGAAGGGGTCTTCATGTCTGGCATTAAGGAACCATCCATCATAACGGATGAAAAACCAGATTGGATTGAGCGTAAGCAAACCGCTGGCTCGGAACCGTGATCTTGGTGCATCACGATGGGAATATGGGGATACTGCTCAATCGCAGCAGAAATCAAATGACGCAAGAAAGGCTCACCAGCATAGGAACGCGCGCCAGCAGAACCTTGCATGATAACGGGTGCATCTACTGCTTCAGCCGCCTGCATGATGGCATGGACTTGTTCCATATTGTTAACGTTGAACGCTGGCAACCCAAAATCGTTCTCAGCAGCATAATCCAGCAGCTGGCGCATTGAGATTAAAGCCATAAAAGTCTCCTATTTTCTCTAATAAAACAAACAGTTACAAATTACTTTATAATAATCGAGGAATAATTCAAAATTCTCTCAATTATACAACAGAAGTCGATTTCCATCTATTCCTTAGTTTAACACTCAGGAATCTACCGTGGCCGCCAAATCGCCTACTTTCACCACCTTCAAGGCATTGGCCCCGCCACGGACTCCCACCAGGTCTCCCTTGGTGATGATGACGAGATCTGCGTCGTTGACTGCACCTCGTTTTTCCAGCTCCATCATAGCCACCTTGTTTAACTCGGCATGATCGGTGGTGTTGATCTGGAACAACAAGGGATAGACACCACGAAACAAGGTCACCTTACGACAGGTCTCCTCATGGGTGCTGAGTGCATAGATAGGACGCCCCGAGCTGATACGTGACATCCATAGGGGAGTTGCCCCCGATTCAGTCAAGGCAGCAATACATTTCACGTCTAAATGATTAGCCGTGTACATGGCCGCCATGGCAATGGCCTCGTCAATGCGACTAAACTGCGTATTGATGCGATGATCAGAGGTGCGCACCTCAAACTGTTTTTCAGCCTCGCGACAGATGCGATCCATGGCAGAAATGGCCTTATCCGGATATTTACCTGCTGCCGTTTCGGCAGAAAGCATAACGGCGTCAGTGCCATCTAATACGGCATTGGCCACATCGAACACTTCAGCCCGCGTCGGAATCGGATTGTAGATCATGGATTCCATCATCTGCGTCGCAGTGATAACCACGCGATTCAGTTCGCGTGCTCGTTTGATCAGGTGCTTCTGAACGGCAGGCAATTCAGCATCGCCAATTTCCACACCCAAGTCGCCTCGTGCAACCATCACGGCATCAGAGGCTTCAATGATCTCGTCTAGCACGTGCAGTGCTTCGGCGCGTTCAATCTTGGCAACAATACCTGCGTTACCACCGGCCTCTTTCAAAAGCTGTCTGGCCTCAATTAAATCACTGGCCTTGCGTGGGAAAGAAACGGCCATATAGTCGGCCTGGAGCTTGGCCGCAGTAATGATGTCACGCCTGTCTTTTTCTGTAAGCGCAGGCGCTGAAAGACCGCCCCCTTGCAGGTTGATGCCTTTTTTATCAGACAAGGCACCACCGTGAACGACTCGACAAATCACCTGGGCACCATGGACCTCGTCAACCCAAAGGACAATTCGACCGTCATCAAGCAATAGGGTATCCCCTTCGCTTACGTCTTCAGGTAAGGCCTTATATGCCAATCCGACACGTTCCTGATTGCCTTCATCCTCGGGGTGATTGGCATCTAGAATGAACCGATCCCCTTCCTTAAGTTCAATCTTCTTGTCTTTAAAGCGATCGATACGAATCTTGGGGCCCTGCAGGTCAACCAGAACGCCCACTACGCGTCCCTGTTTTCTGGCAGCTTCACGTATGCTATTTACGCGGCCCTCGTGTTCTTCCACGGAACCGTGTGAAAAATTGATGCGTACAACATCAACTCCAGCCTCAACTAGCTTATCCATCATCCCTGGTTCATCGGTCGCAGGACCGAGAGTGGCGAGAATCTTTGTTCTTCTCAACTTATATTCCTTACGTTTAAAAATGGCTCGGGCCGGTATTCAAAACCGGCCCGGTAATTATTTCGCTCTTTGTTCCAATATCTCGACAGCGGGTAACTTCTTACCCTCCAGGAATTCCAGGAAGGCACCGCCACCCGTCGAAATATATGACACCTTGTCACCGATATTATATTTGTCTACGGCAGCCAGCGTGTCTCCGCCGCCGGCGATAGAAAATGCAGGTGAGTCTGCAATGGCCATGGAGATGGCTTTAGTGCCTTCACCGAACTGGTCAAATTCAAATACACCGACAGGACCATTCCAAACAATTGTTCCGGCACTTTTAAGTATCTCTGCCAGTTGCTTGGAAGACTCAGGACCGATATCAAAAATCATATCGTCATCTGCCACATCGGCAACATTTTTCAATTCTGCCGCTGCAGATTCTGAAAATTCTTTACCACAAACCACGTCCACAGGAACGGGGATATCGCCACCCCGTGCTTGTGCCTCAGCAGTCAGCTTTTGTGCTGTTGGGATCAAGTCATTTTCGCAAAGAGACTTACCCACGTTATGACCGGCTGCAGCAATAAAGGTGTTGGCAATACCGCCACCTACGATCAGCTGATCTACAATCTTGGAAAGAGACTCAAGCACCGTCAGCTTGGTAGAAACCTTGGAGCCACCTACGATAGCCACCATGGGACGCGCAGGATTATCCAATGCTTTTCCAAGCGCTTCCAATTCAGCCGCAAGCAAAGGACCCGCACAGGCGGTATCCGCAAACTTGGCCACGCCATGGGTAGAGGCTTGAGCACGGTGAGCTGTACCGAATGCATCCATTACATACACATCACACAATGAGGCGTATTTCTTGGAAAGCTCGTCGTCGTTTTTCTTTTCGCCGTTATTGAAACGTACGTTTTCCAAAATAACCACTTCGCCGTTAGCGACTTCCGGTGCATTGTCCAGATAGTCCGCTACCAGGCGCACGTCTGCACCCAGCAAACCACCCAGATGATTGGCAACCGGCTTCAATGAAAATTCCTCTTCTGCCTGACCTTCAGTCGGACGACCCAGGTGAGACATCAGCATTACTTTGGCGCCCGCTTCCATTGCGTGTTTAATGGTAGGCAATGAAGCCACAATTCGAGTATCCGAAGAAACTTTTCCGTTTTTGATCGGCACGTTCAAATCTTGGCGAATAAGGACTCGCTTACCCGCAAGATCAAGATCAGTCATCTTGATTACAGACATGGTTTACTCCTAAGTTTTAAGTTTAAAAATGATTTGGAAAATACTTAGGGAAAATACTTACCAAATCATTTTTAGCAAAGCGAAGGGGTGACACTGAGCCACCCCTTTAGCTTTAATCTACCAACTAGTTGGCCGCAACGTGGCGAGTGAATCGCAACATATTGCAGGTATAACCGTATTCGTTGTCATACCAGGCAACCAGCTTAACGAATGTTCCATCTAGGGCGATACCGGCTTCGGCATCGAAAATAGAGGAATAGCTTACGCCACGAAAATCAGTAGCAACTACTTTGTCTTCAGTGTAAGACAAGGTCTCACTGATGGCACCCGATTGAGATGCCTTTTTAACCGTGGCACAGATTTCGTCATAAGAAGCAGACTTTTCCAGCTCAACCGTCAAGTCCACAACAGACACGTCTGAAGTGGGTACGCGGAAAGCCATACCTGTCAATTTGCCGTTCAGGTCGGGAAGAACCTTACCTACCGCCTTGGCAGCACCTGTGGAAGAAGGAATGATGTTTTCCAGAATTCCACGACCACCGCGCCAGTCTTTTTGTGAAGGACCATCTACCGTTTTTTGCGTAGCCGTAGCAGCGTGAACAGTAGACATCAGACCACGCTTGATACCGAAGTTTTCATGAATAACCTTGGCCAAAGGCGCCAGGCAGTTTGTGGTACAAGACGCGGCAGAAACGATGTTCTGACCCGCATATGACTCGTGGTTAACACCATAGACGAACATGGGAGTATCGTCTTTGGAAGGCGCAGATTGAACAACCTTCTTGGCGCCTGCGTCGATGTGTGCCTGGCAAGTTTCAGTCGTCAGGAAGAAACCGGTACATTCCAGAACCACGTCTACGTCTACATCACCCCATGCCAGGTCGGCAGGATTGCGTTCTGCAGTCAAACGGATCTTGTTACCGTTTACGATCAGGCTGCCGTTATCGACAGACACGTCGCCTTTGAAGCGACCATGCACAGAATCATATTGCAGCATATATGCAAGATAATCGGCATCCAACAAATCGTTAATGGCAACCACTTGCATATCTGGGAAGTCTTGTGAAATAGCACGGAATGCCATACGACCGATACGGCCGAATCCGTTTATACCTACTTTAACAGTCATTTCAATTTCTCCAATGCTTAATAGAACAAAATCAGATTGGGCGCTCATATGGGAGCGCCCAAAAATTTTTTATAGTGACTCGGCAGTTTTGACTACGTTGTCCACGGTAAATCCAAATTCTTCAAACAAATGCTTGTCTGGAGCAGACTCACCAAATCGATCGATACCCACGACCGCACCGCGCAGACCCACGTATTTGTGCCAAAAGCCGGTTACACCTGCTTCAACGGCAACACGGGCCGTCACGCCAGTAGGTAATACAGACTCTTTGTAGGCTGCGTCTTGGGCATCAAAAATTTCTGAACAAGGCATAGAGACGACACGTACACTCTTACCCTTGCCTTCCAGTTCAGCGGCTGCGCCCATGGCAAGAGCCACTTCAGAACCCGTCGCAATCAGAATCAGGTCGGGTGAACCACTGCTTTCTTTCAATACATAGCCACCCCGTGCAATATGCGCCATTTGGGTCGCGTCACGTTCCTGATGTGGAAGACCTTGACGACTCAAGATCAAACTTGTTGGAGTTTGCTTGGATTCAATTGCCGAACGCCACGCCACGGCCGTTTCCACTGCATCGGCTGGACGCCATACGTTCATGTTTGGCATCAAGCGTAGCGTAGAAACCTGCTCGACGGGTTGATGTGTAGGACCGTCTTCACCCAAACCGATGGAATCGTGCGTGAATACATAGATAGAAGGCACTTTCATTAATGCAGACATGCGCAGTGCATTACGCGCATATTCAGAGAACATCAGGAAGGTGCCTCCAAATGGACGGAACCCACCGTGTAAGGTGATGCCGTTCATCAATGCTGCCATAGCGAATTCGCGCACACCGTAATGGATGTAGTTGGCATCGGACTCCGTGGCCGTCAGGGCTCGACAATCTGGCCAGGTAGTCAGATTGGAGGGTGCCAAGTCGGCAGAACCACCCACCAGCTCAGGCATGATGCCGGCAATCGTAGTTAGAGAGTTTTGAGACGCCTTACGAGTTGCTGGGCTATCCGCCTTGGCATTCACTGCTTCAATGTGGTCAGTGATGGCCGCTTCCCAGTTGGCAGGCAGATCGCCGGCCACACGTCTTTCAAATTCAGCTGCCAATTTAGGATGGGCCGCTTTATACGCTGCGAACTTGTCATTCCAGGCAGACTCGGCCGCCTCCCCTTTTTCTTTGGCATCCCAACCCGCATAGATTTCACTGGGGATTTCAAAAGGTGCATGATTCCAACCCAGGTTCCTACGTGTGGCAGCGATTTCGGTATCGCCCAACGGCGCACCATGACAGTCGTGCGTGCCACATAGATTTGGCGCACCAAAGCCGATCACCGTCTTGGTACAGATCAAAGTAGGCTTATCGTTGACAGAACGAGCTTCACGAACCGCCTTGGCGATGGCCTCTGCGTCATGGCCGTCTACGCCACGAACCACGTGCCAGCCATAGGCCTCAAATCGGGCTGCCGTATCATCGGTAAACCAGCCTTCAACGTGTCCATCGATAGAAATGCCATTATCGTCCCAGAAGGCGATCAACTTGCCCAGACCCAGGGTGCCGGCCAGTGAACAGGCTTCGTGAGATATCCCTTCCATCATACAGCCGTCACCCATGAACACGTAGGTGTAGTGGTCAACGATGTGGTGGCCATCCCGGTTGAATTGGCCAGCCAGCATTCTCTCGGCGATCGCCATACCCACGCCATTGGCAATCCCTTGTCCCAGCGGACCTGTTGTGGTTTCCACACCCGGTGTGTAACCGTACTCAGGATGGCCTGGGGTACGGGAATGGAGTTGACGGAATTTCTTCAACTCATCCATGGGCAAGTCGTAGCCAGAAAGGTGTAATAAGGAATAGATCAACATGGAGCCGTGGCCATTGGACAGGATAAACCGGTCACGGTTGGGCCATTTTGGATTCGTGGGATTGTGCGATAAAAAATCGTTCCACAGGACTTCAGCGATATCCGCCATGCCCATAGGCGCTCCAGGGTGCCCGGACTTGGCTTTTTGCACTGCATCCATACTCAATGCACGTATGGCATTGGCAAGTTCTCTACGAGCTGTCATTGCTTTTCCTCTCAAAGATTATAAAAATCAGTCTCGGCCACACCTCTTTGAGGCGCAGCCAGAATTCGTCTATTCGTGGGAACCTGGGGATATCCCCGTTTTTCAGCAGCGAAAAGGACACGCTGCGATCTGCTTTTCTCGCATCAGCCGCCCCCACGGAACCTATAATTATCCGCTGTAAGATAATGAAAAAGGGTATATTTTCTCTAAGTTCGCGGTCAGGGGCAATAGCCAATCCAATTATCTGTTTTTATCCTTATTAATCAAATTGTTATAAATTATCCTAAAGCACTTCTTCGCGCCACTTGATGGAGCAACCCATGCTGGGGATCTGTTCTTCAGGGCCACGGCCGGTGTGGGCGACCTGCAACATGGCCTCGTACAGGTCTCTGCGCACGTCTGCCCCAGCGGTTTCCTTGCGGCTCTCGTCCAGGCGGCCCCGGTACTGAAGTTCCAGGTCGGCGTTGTAGCCAAAAAAATCCGGGGTACAGACCGCACCGTAGGCCTTGGCCACCTCCTGGCTCTCGTCCATCAAATAAGGAAAGGGATAATCAAACTCGTCTGAGATCTTTTTCATGTTCTCGAAGGAGTCTTCCGTATACAGGGCCGCGTCATTGGACATGATGGCCACGCAATTGATGCCATGCTGTGCCAACTCTTTGGCGTCCCGCACGATTCGTTCTCTAATGGCCTTCACATAGGGGCAATGATTACAGATAAACATGATCAGCAGCCCGTTTTCACCTTTGCAGTCCGCCAGGGACCAGGTCTTGCCATCCACGCCCGGTAAGGAAAAATCAATTGCCGCTTTGCCAAAATCACACACCGGGGTCTGTAAACTTACCATGAACCTTGCCTCCTAAATTGAAAAAGTTGGACTCGATCTACATTCTGCAGGGCCGATAGTGTAAACTGTGCGCCAATTTTATCAACTTTCAGTTTTTGCAGAAAAATATAGAGGATCATCATGGCAAACGATTTCGTATTCACCTCTGAATCCGTCTCAGAAGGGCACCCAGATAAAGTCGCTGATCAGATTTCAGACGCTGTTCTAGACGCTATCCTGGCGCAAGACCCCAAGGCCCGTGTCGCCTGTGAGACCATGGTGAATACCGGCATGGTCATACTCTCGGGTGAAATCACCACCGAGGCCTGGGTAGACATGCAAGACATCGTACGCCAGACCGTTAAGGAAATCGGGTACAACTCGTCCGACATGGGATTTGACTACGCCTCTTGCGCCGTTATCACTTCTATCGATAAACAATCTGCTGATATCGCCATGGGTGTGGACGAAGGCGATGAAAAGGAACAAGGGGCCGGTGACCAAGGCTTGATGTTCGGCTATGCCAGCAACGAGACAGATGTGTTCATGCCTGCCCCTATTACCTATGCGCACAGACTGGTCAAGCGCCAGGCCGAGGTACGTAAAAATGGCGAGTTGCCCTGGTTGCGTCCAGATGCCAAGAGCCAGGTGACCTTCCGTTATGAAAATGGCAAGCCCTGCGCGGTAGATGCCATCGTACTCTCCACACAGCATAGTGAAGAAATCACACACAAGGCCCTGTGCGAGGCCATAATGGATGATGTGATCAAACCGGTCATGCCCGCCGAGTGGCTGACCAAGAACACGAAATATTTTATCAATCCCACAGGCCGCTTTGTTATCGGTGGGCCAGTAGGGGACTGCGGACTGACTGGCCGCAAGATCATCGTCGATACCTATGGCGGCATGGCACGTCACGGTGGTGGCGCGTTCTCGGGCAAGGACCCATCCAAAGTGGATCGCTCAGCGGCCTACGCAGGTCGCTATGTGGCGAAGAATGTCGTTGCCGCGGGCCTGGCAGATCGCTGTGAGATACAGGTCAGTTACGCGATTGGCGTAGCCGAGCCCACCTCGATTTCAATTGAAACCTTTGGTACAGGCAAGATCAGCAATGATCGCATCACCGAGCTGGTCCGTGAGCATTTCGACCTGCGTCCCAAAGGGATCGTTGCCATGCTGGATCTACTACGCCCCATCTATCGCCAAACTGCTGCCTACGGTCACTTTGGGCGCGAAGAAGCGGAGTTGAGCTGGGAAAAGACAGACAAGGCCGACGCCTTGCGCAGCGCCGCGGGGCTTTGAGGAACCAAATGCCTTGAATGTTTACATTCGAGGCATTCAGACTTTTTGCATAGGGTCGATCACTGAGATGATCGGCCACGCTTTAGACAAATACCGGTTTTAGGCTATAATTGATCGCCTAAGCCTAGATTGGCTTTCATTGTATCTGAGGAGCGCTGCAGCGGGACAGTCCCGTCAGGCTCAGATACAATTCTCTCGGTAAACGGCGCTCACCAACTTTAAACAATAGAGGAGGTGAGTGGTGAGTACCAACTTCACTGATTACAAAGTCGCTGACATTTCCCTGGCTAGCTGGGGACGCAAAGAAATCCAAATCGCAGAAACCGAAATGCCCGGCCTGATGGCCTTGCGCGAAGAGTTTGGCGCGTCTCAACCCCTGAAGGGTGCCCGCATCTCTGGTTCTCTGCACATGACCATCCAGACAGCCGTACTGATCGAAACACTGACGGCCTTGGGCGCGGAGGTTCGCTGGGCTTCTTGTAATATCTTTTCCACTCAAGACCACGCCGCCGCCGCGATTGCCGCCGCAGGCATTCCCGTGTTTGCCTGGAAAGGTGAGACGATAGACGAGTACTGGTGGTGTACCGAACAAATGATGAC
>JAOUPJ010000209.1 GCA_029879945.1 Gammaproteobacteria bacterium | reverse complement strand
CGTCAGGTCGTCGGAACCGAGGAAGGCCTAATGAGTGACGACGAGCTTCGCGCCGTGTTAAAGCCACTGGGTATTTTTCGCGAGTCAGACCAACTCCGTGAACAGGCTAGAGAAAAACACATACAAGGAAATACTGTAGAGGCAGTGAAACTCCTCACACAGGCCATACAGATGGACCCAAAAAATACGCGTGTCGCCATGGATATGGTGCAAATTTTTATCGACTCAAACGAGGTGGCGCAGGCCGAGTCTCTTTTCAAGCGCCTGCCTGAAAAAGACAAGGCAAGTGACTCGGGAAGACTACTCCAAGGCCAGATCATGTTTAAAGGATTGGCGGCAAAAACTGACGGCGAGACGCGCTTATTGGAAAGACTAGCAAACAATCCCGATGATCATAATGCGGCCTTCGATCTCAGCATTTGTCTGATCGCGCGCAACGAGTATAAAGACGGCATTGAAAAATTAATTCAAATTGTAAAACGAGAACCGGACTATAGAGACGGGGCAGCCAGAGAATTGGCAATAAGCATCATAAACATGCTGGCACCCAATGAACCGGAATTGGCCGCAACATTCAGGAGACAATTGGGAAGTCTCAACTCATAACAGCAGGCGAGGCACATAAATAAATGGAAACACGCATCGACGATTTAGAAATTCGCCTAACTTATCAGGAATCCACGATTGAAGAGCTCAATCAAGTCATTTTGCGACAACAAACTGAGATAGATCGTTTAGCGAGAGAACTGGAAAGGCTAAAGACACATATCGAAAACAGTCACAGTCAGACCACCCCCACGGACGAAAGGCCGCCGCATTATTAGTTTCTGCTCCCGATCACGCAAATAAAGGCTACTCCGTAACGAAACGAAGCAGCCTCTACTCTAAAACCAATATTACCGAACAGTATTTCTGGAATTTAGTGAGCCAATTAAATAATCTCTATAATAGGTCTGATCATTTGCCGACTTATTCAGATCATCACCAGCAATAAAAGAACTCCATACCTGCTCAAAATTACTCGTAAGATCATAGTCATCTAATACGACACTAAAGGAGTTATATCCACTTACAAAATTATTGTTTAGGTTTACGTTATCAGACCAGCCACTAATTGCCGAAGGCAAATCAGGAACGGTCCAAGATTTGGCATTTTCATCCATCCACACATAGAAGGTTACATACTCTTCACCGGCCCTGGCACCATCGATTTCTCTTAAGTAAATCATCGAGATCATGCTGATATCATTATTGGAATTCGAAGATTTTAGCCAGTTGACCTTATTTGTGGCATTGTCGTACTCTAAAAGTTGCATAGTTGTACTATTCGGTGGCACAGCCATACTCCCCGCTTCACCTACGTCTGAATAATAACGCCGCTTACCAAAGCGCTGCGTAGAACGACCATAGCCGTTTGTTGCTCCGTATTTTCCATAAATCAAATAATTGTCTGCAGGAAATTGGTCCGGAAATCGAAAGGACGTGTCACTCCAAAGATAGTCAGCCACGTAGTGGCCAACCCCTTTCCTGTAAGCCAAAACTTTTCCTGAGTATGTATAATTGCCTTCGGTTGTTAACCCGCGGGTTACAAACGTGTAGTCAAGGGGCATTTCCCAAGTCACAACACCCGGAAACTGCTGATCCAGTATAAATCCATAGGATTGATCAGACGGTGTATTGGAATTGAATTGCACGAGCGAAGACATCAATCCGTCGCTTTGCAAATGACCTGCACACATATTGGAATAGGAAGCAGAGAACTCTATTGCTGTGTCAGATATGGGATACATACCATTTTTAGGCCCCGCTATCAAAGACCGCCCTGTCGATGCGCCGAACGAAAATGGTACATGCACATTCGCTGCTCCCGCCACATATCCTTTCCATCCCGGCGGACAGGTAAATACTTGCTCTTCAAAACCCGTATCGAGGTCGCGGGCAAAATCAGTAAAGTAGCTTGAAGATGCCACCGGCACATCCACAAACATATTGATACGGTATTGGTCATCGTAATTTTGCAACGCTCCCTTGTATGCAACAAGGAAAGTCATGGTACTCCGACCAATATCTCCAAAATCTACGACACCATTGCTATCGCTAGTGCGTGTCGACTGAACAGTCTTATTATCCGTGTTGTATAAAGCCACTGTGGCTCCAACGACGGGGTTTGTGTCGGTAGGATTGTCCATCAGGGTTAATTTGAATGTTGTACCTTTAAGCGCCGAACCCCAACTTACATTCAACTCCCTCGTCACCTTCAATCCCCGCGGATCACTCACTTCCACCCGGACCTGAGTTGTACCCATGCCTGTTGATGGAATGCCTAGACTAGCCAATGCGTTGTTCACGGCTGAAGGAGTGATAGTTGCACTATCGCTTGTAGACCAAGAATAACTCAACAATTGATTTTCTGGGTCTTTTGCAATAACAAAAAAGTTTACAGTACCACCATTTAATATAGAGGCCATCCCATCATGAGCATATTCGCTAATGATTGGCGCGCGGTTGACTAAGGTAAAGTCCAGTGTAGTTGACGCAGTCACAAGGACTGTTTTTGATTCAACGTCTGGCGCAAATACCTCTACGCTCGCGTCCACGGTAGCCGGCATTGAATACACGCCATTTGCATTTGTAACAGCCGACTCCCCTTCCGATGAATAAAGAGTCAATCCAGCGACAGGGTTTATAGCATCATCTACAACCGTTCCTGAAATCATCCCTTTACCTAACACTATTGTATTAGCCATTAGCTGACACATTGATGGATTTGCCCCAGCGTATAAATCTACTTCAGTTGTTGGTAGATTGATAAGATCCGTTCCCGTGTCTCCCTCACCGGGGTCGGTAACGTCATAGGTAAATTTCTCATTTCCCCTGTGCACAAGCAAGGTGCCGGTATGGGTTGTCGTGTCACTCGCTTTTGTAGTCACACAAGCACGACCGTCCTTTTTCGTCTTGCGTTTACCTGAACGACCTTTATAGCTGTCACCAACGAATTCCACTTCGACACCAGAGATAGCAATTCCTTGATCATCCTTTACGTCCACACACAAACAAGTAGGCTTTGCCACTTCCTTTTTAGCCGCCCACCAAGAAAGATGTGTCACTTTACCACGTGCGTATAATGTTCCTGCCAGGTCTACAACAATCGCGTCATCAACAACAGTTGTGGACGGTTCCGCATCTTCCCGTTTCCACTGCCCGGTATCTTCGTTTAGAGACCACCATGGAATAGTGTCTCCAGCTGCATATTCTGCTACCACACTAGCCGGTATTTTTAAGTCTACGGTGACGGCACTACCCAGGGTTTCTTTTTTGTTCCCATCATAGTCCTCAATTGTTATGTCTGCGGCCGCAACGGGCTCCAGATTAGACAAGGAACCTAATGTATTGCCTACTGATTCACCGGGAAGACTTTCCTGCCCTGACACAGTTGTTGGGTCGTTATAAGCCACTTGCACGCTGGTTGGAGTAGACGAGCTGACAGCAGCTTGAGGAATCGTGAGTTTAACGACATCTGAGCCGCCGTCGTTCACGCTCAACAGGGTATCACCACTTGCCTGGGAAAAGTCCACAACATCTTGACTAGTTTCGGGCAGCAATTTTGTATTGGATGAATACTTCCCGGAATCGTCCAACCCGATGATAGCTCTACCTTCAGCGAATCCATCTTTTTCAATTTCTACAGTAATATTCTCTTTGTCTTCGACTTCCACTTGCTCGAAGGCATAGTTCCCATTTTCATCTGAGCGAACGCTGACACCGTTTATGCTTACCTCCGCTTCAGGAATCGGAGTACCGTTCGTTTGACTAACCAAACCTGAGAGCTGAATTGATTTTGCATTTTGCTCTTCCTGGGAATCTTCTGAGTCACCGCCAGAACAGGAAAAAAGAAAAATTGACACCGCAATTAGAGCGACGTAGCGAAATTGATTTTTGTTAGCTGCGCGCACGGGAGTTTCTCCAAATGGTAGATTCAAAAAAGGCCAGCAACACTAAGGCCTGGGTAGAGTTTCTAACGACAATCTAGGAGAAAAATTAATAGAATTTTGGCAAGCAGAGTCAATACAAGTGCTTAATATTGTTATATTAAGCAGTTTTCATTCGAATGGATTAAGGGACATCATGGATTTCTTAAAGTAGATTGAAGAAACATTCGCCAAATCGAGAACTAGCTTAACATTTTCATGGATATTGAAGGCATACTAACCCCAGATTGAAATACGCACAATTTGAAGGCCATACGCGAAAGGATATGGGAAACTCAACAATACTAAGCCCTACAACAGTTCGCTAAGACACTCATAGAAACATTGAATATTTTATAAAAAGCCTACGACAGGCGTTAGTTTACTGCTACCAATTCCACATCAAACAATAGCGTTGCGTTGGGAGGAATTACACCACCTGCACCTCTGGAACCGTAGGCCATATCGGGAGGGATAATCAAAGTCTGTTTTCCACCCACCATCATGCCCTCAATACCCTGATCCCAACCTGGGATAACGCGACCTTTACCCAGGGGAAAATCCAGGGGTGTTCCACGATCTACGGAGCTATCAAACTTCTTGCCCTTGCCTTCTGGAGCCGATGGATCATACAGCCACCCCGTATAGTGCACAGAAACCACAGACCCAGCCGTAGCCACTTCGCCCTGGCCTTTTTCTACGTTAACAATTTGCAGTTCTTTAATGCTTTCATCAGACATAGTTTTTGCCGGGGAGGATGATTCAGTACAGGCGCTTAAGGAAACGAACAAACAAGCCAACACCAAACGCACAATCATCCCCTCTCTCCTTTTTAGATTTATTACGCCAATCATTTTAACAAACTAATTGTGGCATCACCGGAAGCTCGGGTGATTTTCAACTCGAATTCACAATAGTCCTTTTTATCACCATCAAGTGAGGCAATACCGGTGCGTTCCGCGCCAGACTTTGCCATGTAAAAATTCATACCCACTCTCAAAGTGATACTTTGATCCTGTTCGAACTTTTTAATCAACAAGGCCTTTCGTTTGCAACCCGCAAGATCGGAGCGCTTTACTGGAAGCTCATTAAAGCTTATCGATTCCAATTCCCGACACAAAGTCGTTTCAAACAATTCTGAATCGATCATTGAGAGGATGTGTTTGTAGTTCATTTGAGCACCTTTGAAAACCAAGGTAATTGTAGCAAATAAATTGGCAAGAGACAGAACCAAGGACCGCCAAACCAATTCGAACAACTCACTTTTCGACAACTAACGTTCGCCCCAAATCCACTAAAAGCGCACGCTTCAAAACCGCCATATTCAAGTCAGATCTCAGGGCGTATACAGTATCGGCCTGAAGGGGTGTGTCTTAAGAAAATCGGGTATTTAGGGTGGCTGTAGGATATGCACCCACGAGCGAGTAGCGGCTTAGTTAACAAACGCAGACTCGCGTTAACTCACCAGTCACTACAACGAACCTTTAATTAACCGCTTTCAAGGGAGGAGCTTCAGGCACAATGCTGTCGTTGAACACCAGCGCCAATCCCTTACGATAATAGACCGCCGACTGCTCCTTCTCACCCATACCCTCTAGTAATCTGGCCAAGGTGTAAAAGGCTTCTGGATCACGCCCAAATCGAGTCGCACTCTCCAGGTAGGCACGCGCCTTACCCCACAGCTTGAGCTTCTCACATAGTCGCCCCAAGGTGAGCAACAGTACAGGATTGTCTTTGCGATAGGGTAACCAGTCTTCGGCTACCTTAAGCTGGTGTTGCGTATTGGGCAACTCCAATCGGCCATAGAGCCGCACCAGATCATCATTCCAAAACTGCTTCAGTTGCTCATCAATATAGCGCGCCGCGTTTTGATGATCGCCTTTCTTCACCAACGCTTGCAAATAGAGTGTTAGCAACTCCACATCGTGGCGCAGGCTTTTTGGCATTTCATTCCAGGCATTGTGTAGTTGCACCGAATCACCCGATTCGATTGCCGACTTGAGTATGGCGATATTGGTGGTTCTCGTCATGGTTTCCAGACGCGGCGCAGGCAAGGCCTTACGCTGCTCCAAAACAGGAATCAAAAGCACCAGCTTTTCCCACTCACCCAGATCTTGATGCAAGCGCGCCATCAAACGTAGCACGTGGGTATTTTTTGGTGCCAATTGATAGACATGATTCAATGTAGCCAAGGCCTGTTCGTATTGTCCCTCTTCGATCTGCAACTCGGCCTGTGTCAACTCCACTGCAATATCGCCCTTAGGCGCTGCCTCATAGGCCTTTTTCAAATAGAGGTCACGTCTTTCAGAGGCGCCCTGTGCTTGGGCAACACGCGCTGCTGCCAGATAATTGATCATGGGGGTTTCGGTTTCGCGCACATGGGTAATGAGATTTTTTTCTGCCTGCTTCCACGCCCCTTGCGATTCTGCAAGCAAGCCTTGTTTCAGCGCCACGTTCGCCTTTTGGTTAATTCGTTTGACTTGCCAGTTCTGCAGTGCCTTGGGTGCGGAGATTACTTTGGAG
>JAOUPJ010000023.1 GCA_029879945.1 Gammaproteobacteria bacterium | reverse complement strand
AGTGTCATAGGTCAATGGTGTTTGGTGCCCCGGAGACGATTTGAACGTCCGACCTGCCCCTTAGGAGGGGGCTGCTCTATCCAGCTGAGCTACCGGGGCTCATTGTTTGTTCTCTGCTCATCATATCATCTATGGTGACTGGATAAAATGTGCGGAAACTAGTGACCAGAATTGTATTGTCGGAGAAAATGCAGCATTTCCTCCAATTCAGAATTGCTAGGCGCGGGTTTTCCTAGGCTCAGCGCGTTGTCTCTCATCCGGGTAAGCACCTTTTCCCAGTCTTTTACGGTGTGGAGACTGGGGTGGGGTAACTCGTGGCATGTGGAGCAGTAAGTTGTGTACAGTGTCGCTCCGGGTAAGTTTTTCTCGATCAAGTCAAGCTGTAGGATTTTCAGTATTTTGATGGATTCAGTCAGCGGTTTTTGGTCCTGGGACGCCAGGGCAGCAAACGAAATCATGAGAGCGGAAACGAAACCGAGGAAGTAAGTTCGAACACACATTATTTTTCCACTAGAGTTTTGGATTCTTTGAAATAGTTTAGTCGACAATTGCAATACAAAAAAGAAAAAGGCGCAAAATGCGCCTTTTTCTTTGTTTTTCTCGGCCTTTTTTTCTAGGCAGTCGCTGCTGCCACAAAGCTGGTTCTACTTGCTAACAATGTCTCAACCAGCTGTTTTGCATTAATCGCAGCACGGCTGTTCTTGTTCAAGTGAGCATTGACTACGGCACCTTCAACAATCAGAATAATCTGTTCTGAAACTTCGTGCGCTCCAGGAATTTGAGCTTCACTCAGTAGTTTTTCAAAGTAAGATGCTAATCGGTTTTTCTGAGAGGCTGCCTCCGCATGGATGGGGCTTTCCTTTTCTGGGTACTCAATGGAGGCACTGATGGCCATGCAACCATTGAATTTAGGGGATTCCATCCAGTCTTTCATGAGGTCAAAAACCTTCAAAAGTTTATCCAGTGGCTTGCCACCCGACTCTTCCAGCTTTTTCTCCATGGATTGCCTGAGTTCGGCATCCCAAAGTTTGAGCGATGCGATAATCAACTCATCTTTAGAGCGAAAATATTTATACATGGTGGGTTTTGAAACCCCCGCTTCAGCAAGAATCTGATCGATACCCGTAGCGCGATATCCGTTTTTATAGAACAGATCTTTTGCGGTCTCAATCAATTTATCACGGCGTGTTGACATTCTATATACCCTTTTACAACTCAAAAACTTCACGTGCTAGGCATTTAGGCCTTTGCGCGGGTAACTAGAGCAATATTAGATTGCACTAATTTGTGGTCAAGATATCGTCTAATTCTAGTTTTTTTCAATCCAATTATTTTATAGAGGGATATGAACTTGTTAGTGAACTGAAGAGGTGGATGACTCAAACAGTTACTCCATAATTGTTGCTTACCAAATAGTAAGTAAAAAAATAAATAATCAAAAGTCCTTTATACTTATAGGAGGTAAAGCACTTTTTATACTCAATCTAGCACACCCTATTGCCAAGCACCATTTTAGTGCGTGCCGCCCGATTTGTCCAAAAGTGTGAACTATTTCACATTATAGCCCACAATTTTGATAAGGGAGATAAATAAAATTTTGTGAAGCAGTTCTCATTTAATGGTTAGTTAACTCTGCCTGTCTCAAGATTTCAGTGACTCCTGGCCCTTTCTGAGACCGTACCCTCATTTGGATTAGTTCTCATTTCTCATGTTGAAACGGTACTGATGTTGCGTTACAGAAATTGCAAGATACTCGTAAAGAAAGCGACTAGTGGACCGATTGATTAACTAAACCGGTACGTTATATAGGGATGAAAATACATGTCGCAGTTGTTTAACGAAGCCAAAAGAAGACTCAAAGACGCCGCCAAACATCTCGAAGTAGACCCCGATCTGCTTGAGAAACTCAAATATCCCAAAGAGACCCTTTCCGCCAGTTTATTAGTTCGAATGGATGACGGCTCCCGTCGCTCTTTCAAGGCCTGGCGATGCCGATATGATGATACGCGAGGGCCCACCAAAGGCGGTATCCGTTTTCATCCCAATGTGAATCTGGACGAGGTCATGACCCTGGCGTTCTGGATGGCCTTCAAGTGCGCCATTGTCAATTTGCCATTTGGGGGTGCCAAGGGGGGTGTTGCCGTCGACACAAGCACCTTATCCAAGCATGAATATGAGCGCCTGGCGCGAGCCTACGTGAAGGCCTTTAGCGGATTTATCGGACCTGATCGTGACATCCCCGCACCCGATATGTACGCCAACGAAATGGTAATGGGTTGGATGGCCGATGAATACTCGGCCATAGTCGGGCAACCCAGTCCGGCGGTGATCACGGGCAAGCCTATTGAATTGGGCGGATCTTTGGGACGAAATGATGCCACCGGCCGGGGTGGCTATTATGTGTTACGTCACCTGGAAAGTGTGCTGGGCCTGTCTGCCGAGAAAACCAAAGTGATTGTTCAGGGTTTTGGGAATGTGGGATTTCACGTCGCCCATCTCTTGCGCAACGATGGATTTAAAATTGTGGGCCTTTCCGATTCACGGGGGGCGATTTATGACCCGGATGGCCTAGACCCTCTGGATGTAATGCAGCACAAACAGGATACAGGTTCAGTGATGGGGGCTCGCACTTACGGTAAGGCACAGGAACTCACAAACGCGGACTTGCTGGAGCAGGAATGTGATGTATTGATTCCAGCGGCTATGGAACACCAGATTACCAGTGAAAACGCGCCGAATGTGAAAGCCAAGGTAATACTGGAGTTGGCCAATGGTCCAATCTCGCCAGGGGGAGACAAAAATCTATACGAACGCGGTATTGTCGTTATTCCGGATATCCTTGCCAATGCAGGTGGAGTCACTGTTTCCTATTTCGAGTGGGTTCAAAACAAGGCAGGTTTTTATTGGGAGTTGGAAGACATACACGCCCGTCTTCGTCGTCGTTTAGAACCTGAAGCTATACGGTTGTGGAATCTTAGCAATGAAAAAGGAATCGACATGCGTACCAGTGCCTACATGATGGCGTTGGAGCGGTTAAACGCTGCAGTGGCAGCACATGGAACTCGAGCCTATTTTTGCTCATAAGCATTTTGTAGAATAGACGCGCAGATTCCCATTTCGATCTATTAATCTCAATCTAACCCGGCATAGATTCTGCCATAACTGGCCATATCGGATTTATTTGTCGGAGCTTAGGAAATGTTCACCCAATCTTATAGGAAAAAAATACTAATCGGTTTGTCTTGTACATTACTCATGGCTTGCAGTGGGGGGTCATCTGAAGAGGAATCTCCACCTTCCGAACAGCCAACCTTGTCGGGGGTGGTGAGTAACGCTGAGGGTTCACTTGCACTTCGTAGCCCTACCTTAATCGAAAGGCTCTTTGCATATGTAGGGAAAGACGTGGTTGCTGCGAGTGTTGGCCTAACCGCGAGGGCTGGGGTAACCGTAAAACTTATTGAAGTGGATGATAGTGGTACTCAGGTAGGTGATCCACTCGCCACAGCGGTGACAGACGTGGACGGGAAGTATTCCATCGTAAAACCAGACGGCTTTGTTGAAGGACCCCAGTTTGTGGTTCGGGCTGGTACTGATATGAACTACCTGGATGCGCGTGTGGTATACGACGACATGGATATCAATCCTCTCAGTGACTACGTCAGTGATAATGTGGTCACAAGATTCGGCACGCTTTCATCTATACCCATTGGAAAAATTCGTATGTTTCATGAGCTGCATGAAGAGATTGCCGCTCAAGTAGATACCACGGGTGTTACCACGGACAGTGGATTTGTCGCCAATATGGAGGCAGCGCGTGACAAAGATGAAGAGGCCTTCGCTCAGATAAACAATTTGAGTGCGGCCGAGCAGGTGTGTGGAACGGTAACCGAAGAATCCAGTACCTTGCCCATTGAAAACGTGCTGGTGATCGCCAAGCGATTTGATAACTGGCTTACACAAGCCAGGGCCTGGACAAAAAGCGACGGGACCTATTGCATGAATCTGGCACAGGGTGACTACATCGTGGGCGCAATTAATGCGACTGGAACATCTTTCGGTGCCAGCGAGTGGTACCACAGTGTTAGCAACGGTGTTCCCTTGCAGAGCGAAGCAGAGAAACTCACTGTTACCTCGGCTCACGTACCCGCTACACCACTCACAGTCGATTTCTCTTTGCTCGATGGAGGACGCGTTCAAGGTATAGTGCTGAACAATGTGGACAAAAAGCCTGTCCCAGGCGTACAAATTCAACTCAGGGACTTTGATAGCTGGTTTCCTGCTGCAGTCAAACGTACTCGGGATACTGGGACATACCGCATCAACGTCAGAGCTGGAAACTACATTCTTTCCGCTGTAAATAGGGGGTTGGCTCCATGGGGTTCTGCAATATTGGGCGGCGGTGGCGCCATGGTTGTGGACCGTGATATCGCACAAAAAATAGTGGTGACTGCGGGTAATACCATTTCGCGGGCCTTTGCACTCAAGCCGGGTCAGTTGTTGAAAGGCACTGTTTTGCAAAACGGCGTGACCGCTATGCCGGGTGTAAGAATACGTGTACAGGCTAACAATGGCCCCTTTGTTCGTCTTAGAACCAATATTGATGGAAAATACCGAGTCTGGCTACCAGAAGGGGCTAGCTATCGGGTGCAGTCTGTGGGCAACGATTTTACCAGTGTCACTTTCGCTGGAACGCCTCCCGTTGCAACGCTGAATTTCACGGGCAATTTTTCCAAAGCATTTGTTAGGTTAATTGGAGATGACTTGGGGAATACTCCGGTTAGCCAGGGAAAAATCTTTTTGCTTTCTTCCAGTGGTGGTTTCGTGAATCAGGAAGTGAGTAACTCGGATGGAACTGCGACGCTTTATATTCCCACTGAGGCTTCACATATGATCTCAGTGCGCATCGATCACAATAATACCTTTGGCTCGATTATCTATAATGGCGGCGGAAACGTCACCACACAGGCGGCGGCGGAATTAATTTCTATGGGTACAGGCAATCTTGGTACTGACTATAACGGGGGCACTAGATTTGATATTGTTCTACCCACTGCTGGCTTGTTAACGGGAAAGGTCACCAATTTCGGAACTCCCTTTGCTCAACAGGGGGTAGCGGTTTTTGGTGCTACACCGGTGAGCATTGCTTCCAATATTTACGAATCCACGCGTTCTCATGTAGATGGTAGCTATAAAATATCTGTCAAACCTGGCACATATTCAGTGAAGGTGTTTGGTATTGAGTGCGCCGGTATTCAGATTACCAGCGGTTCGATAACGAGCCTAAATGTGGACGTGGGAAATAGCACGTGTAACGGGGTGTAACAAGCAGAAGTAATGACCCCTCCTTTGGGAGGGGTCGTTCCATGCTCTATAGGCAGTGGGGTTTGGACTGAGAGGACTAGGGTTTAGAGCATGAAACGACCGTGCTACAGCATCGTAGGGTAGGAAGGTTTTTCTTCGATATAAACTCCTTGTTTCTATCTTTGGGTTTAGAACTAATTCGTGCTTCATCTTTCTCTTCCTGGGCAGTGTGTGTTCCTCGGGGTTAGGAGAGAACAAGCTAAGGCACAACTCTCTTATTGCAGAATGGTTGCCAACTTAAAATAATCAATATAATCATATGGTTAAGCTATTCTTATTGTGCGAAAGTGGCTTCGACGCTCACCAAAACGGGGAGACGGGCAATATCTTGGTGCACTCTATCTCAAAGAATCAATGAAGTGCTGGATGGATTTACGTTGTGAGTCTTCATCTTCTATAGACTCCAGCGGTGTCCAGGAATGGTCATATTCAAAACGATAAGAACCTTTGAATTGATGCGGTGGCGTGTTTCCCCACTCGCTTGGAGACAGTATGGAAAAGTACAATTTATCATTGTCTTTTTGATAGAGGTGATAGGTGGTACCGGGGATGCGCTTGAAATTACAAGCTGCACGGTTGAGGACTTGGTCCTGCTGCGCCGTATCGAGAATTTTTCTGGCCTCGTCCTGTAGCAATTTAATCTGGTCTGCGATGACTTGCAGCTTGGAACCGACTTTCACATTCAACATCTGATCGGCCTGTTGAATCTGTTTGGCTATATCCACCAAATCAAAACTGGGCGACATACGGCTTACCGGGTAAGTCATGCTACGGGAAGATTTGTTATCGTCTTGCTCGTTCAAGTCCGGATTCCAATCGGGAAATAGCCTATTTTAACAGATGCGCGGTAATGGATCGCCCTCCAAAGGCATCAATATCCGCTCACCTCCCCAGGCGGTATGCAGTAACACCTGATCTGAATTTTTACTCATGGAACCGATGATCGCCGCGTCGCTCCCCTGGGGGAGCGCTTTCAAGCGTTCCAGGGCCTGTTGGGATTGTTCGGGGGCGATCACCGCAAGTAGTCTACCTTCGCAAGCGAGAACTAAAGGGTCATAGCCTAAAAGATCACAGGCCCCTTTTACTGTTTCACGTACAGGGATATAGGATTCGTGCAGAGAAACTCCTATTTTTGTGCCGAGAAGGATTTCATGGCATACAGTGAGCAGACCGCCGCGAGTGGGGTCGCGCATAAAGCGTAGTCCATCCAGTTGCAAAAGGGTCTTGGCTAGGGACCCTATTGAGTCACAATCTGAAACGAGACTACCGCTAAGCCCGAAGTCTTCTCTCGCCAGCAATACAGCAATGGCGTGTTCACCGATGGGACCGCTGATGAGTAGTTTATCTCCATCTCTGATGGATGTGAGTGACAAATCGTCTCTGAGCACTTCTCCGATTCCGGTGGTGTTCAAAATGAGAGCAGGTCTCTCGTTACTGATTGATGGCATAACCTTGGTATCGCCACAAACCACTTTAACGCGATTTTCGCGGCAGGTTTTTGCAAAGCTAAGAATATAGTTCTCCAGTTCTTCTACCGGAAAACCTTCTTCAACGATGATGCTGAGTGTGATGTATTCAGGTCGCGCGCCGGAAACTGACAAATCATTGATAGTGCCACAGGCAGCGAGCTTGCCGATGTCTCCACCTGGAAAACGCAGGGGGGTAACGATAAACGAGTCCGTGGTGATTGCGGTTCGCTTTGAAGTGGGAACACGCGCTGCATCGGTCAAGGTGTTTAGGTATTCGTTTGCAATATGGGGAAAGACTATCTCATCCAATAAAGACTGCATTAGTCGTCCACCATTACCCTGTGCCAAGCTGATGCGTTTCATTGAGTTACTCCCTGTCTATAAAGTGCTTCAATGACTTGCCCATAACTAATGGAGGCGTCATTGCAAGGGACTTCTTCGGGTAGAAATACCGGGTGAGGACTTGCCTTGAGTAAATCGAACACTTTTTCACAAAGGACACGATTTTGAAATACGCCACCCGCTAAGCCGATACAGTCAAATTGAATCTCTTTTTCTATTTCCCTAAGCGTTGAAAAAAGCCCGTGGGCCAAGGCTGTGTGAAATATACCCGCGCGTGACGCATGACTAATTGCATTGTTTATCAGATGTGGGATTAAGGGCCGCCAATCCAATACCTGAAGACCATTCATTTTGTAAACGCGCATCGATGGTGTGTCCAATTCGCTTTCTTTCGCATGCGCTTCCAAGCACATGGCGGCTTGAGCTTCGTAGCTGGTTTCTTTGATGAAACCCAGCAACGCGGCAACCCCATCAAAAAGGCGACCAATAGAACTACACCGGGGCGAGTTTATATCTCGATCGAGTATTTCTACAATGCGTTTTTCGTGGTCCGAGCGTTCTGCCGGAATTAAGTGTCCACTTTCGTATAACAATGAGAGAGCAATACGCCAGGGTTCTTTTGTCGCTTGGTCAGCGCCAGGAAGTCTAAAGGGATGCAGGGTTGCGACATGCTTCCAGTTACCGGGGGTACCGTAAAAACATTCGCCACCCCAATATTCGCCTGATACACCATAGCCTGCGCCGTCCCAGGTAAAGACCAGCCACTTGTCATGGGGGTGTCGGGCGGCGACTGCCGAGGCGTGAGCATGGTGATGCAGTACCGAGCGGATTTTACCCAAATTATCCCGTGCCCAGGCGGTATACGTATAGTGGGGATGGGCGTCGTACAGACATTCAATATCCGTTTTGATAGAAAACGCCTGTATACCGGCTCGAAATCGCTTGAAGGCCTCAGCGCTTTCCAGGTTACCTATATGCGGAAAAATAACACTCTTTGTTTTTTCTGTATAACAGAACGCATTTTTATCCTGCGCTCCCAAGCCTAGCGAGGGAGGGAAACAGTTTTTCTTTAATGGAATCGTTTTGGGGGCATATCCCCTTGCCAGTCTGAGTGGTCTAAACTCACCGCCCACAAAATGAAATACAGAATCGTCCAGTGGGTTTATGATTTCCAGATTGTGATGTAAGAAACAATCGGCAATGTCGGAAAGTTTTTTTTCCGCTATGTTTGAATCATATATGATAGGTTCACCCTGTATATTTGCTGATGTGGCTAAAAGGGGGCCGTTTGTTCCTCGTAGTAAGTGATGCTGAAGGCCATTAGCAGGCAGCATCACACCCAGTGTGCTTAGCCCGGGAGCCAGTTCTTCGGGGAGACGGTGTAAGCGATTTTTTTCAGCTAACAGTATGGCTCTGCCAGCGCTGTTCAAAAAGCCTAGTTCATCTGTCTCTAGATTCACTAAGTCTGTCTCACCAACTAACAGGGCAAAGGGTTTGTGGGGACGGTGTTTTCGTTTTCGAAGTTCTTTGATAGCGTTCTCATTCTGGGCATCGCACATCAAATGGTATCCGCCTAGGGATTTAACCGCGACTATCTTCCCCTCTCGTAGTTTCCCTATTGCGTGAGTGATCGCATCCGTGTTTTGTAATTGATTGCAGGAAATAGTCGGGCCACAGGCCGGGCAAGAAATGGTTTGACTATGAAAGCGCCTGTTCTCAGGGTCTTTGTATTCGGCTTCACACTGTGCGCACATCAAAAAAGAAGCAAAACTGGTATTCCCCCTATCAAAGGGTAAGGTCTTGAGTATGCTAAAGCGTGGGCCGCAGTCATTGCAGCTAATAAAGGGATATTGGTAGCGTCTATTGTGGGGATCATTAAACTCAGTTAAACACAAAGGGCAAATGCCATGATCCAGCGGATAGTCCAATCCGGCTCCGGAATGGCTGGCGCTATGTGTAATCGAAAACTCGCCTGCTAGTGCCGCGTGGCATTGCTGTGATTCTATTCTTTCAATTTGTATAGGGGCGGGTAAGGTATGTAGTGCCCGAATAAATGTATGAATATCTTCTGCGCTTCCTTCAATATGGATTACCACATGATCGAAAACATTTTGAATGGAGCCGCCTAGCTCCATCGATCTGGCCAGCCGAGTAACGTGTGGCCTGAATCCCACGCCCTGTACTTTTCCAAAACAGTGTATTTTATGCGCTAGCAGTGGTTTGCTTAAGTGTTTACGAATAGGCGTGGTTTGATTCATTTCTCACACCACTTTGCCACCAGATATGACAGGCCCCTTCGTCAGAGACCATGCACGGCCCTATTGGACGGCTTGGAACGCAGACCTTTTCATACAAAGGACAATCGTTTGGGCGAGTCTTTCCCATCACGACTTCAGTGCAAGCGCAGCCCGCGGGCATCTGCCCCATGCGTTTTCTGGAAACCATCTCTAGGGTAGATCTTGGGCGTATATCGAAATCTCGATACGGTTCTCGTAAGGCATATCCTGAGTTCGCAACGTGGCCCATGCCGCGCCAGGGCGTCTCAACAATTTCAAAAACCTCGTCCAAAACGCGTTTAGCCTTTTCGTTACCCTTTTCTGTTACCACTTGCGGATAGATGTTTTTGAACTGAGGCTCGTATTTGTTGTGGTTACTTACTAAAGCTTCTATCGCATGGAGAATTTGTTCAGGCGTAAATCCAGCGACCACCGTATTGATTCCAAATTTATTACTGGCCGCACGCCATTCATCACAGCCCATGATGGTGGCCACATGCCCTGGGGCGATGATTGATTCGAAGCGATGTTGCCCTTCCTGCAACAAGGCCTCTACGATGGGCCAGGTACGCCGGCCACTCAATAGCATTTTCACATTTTCAGGAAGCCCTTGCGCAACTAGCGCTGCGACAGGCGCCATGGTTGTTTCGAATCCCACAGCAAAAAAGACAATCTCCGCTTCGGGATGTTTAGCTGCATAATCGAGCACTTCCATAGGTGAGGCGATGGCATGGGCATTCCCGCCCAATGATCTGGCTTCTGCCAGGCTGCGGGGCTCGCCTTTAGGTGCATTGCAAGGAACACGCATCATGTCACCAAAAGTAAGGACTCGCGTATGCGCTTGTAAGGCCAGTTGTACGGCAAGAAAGATGTCTTCCTCGGGGCATACACACACAGGACAGCCAGGCCCAGGTATCAAGTCAACATAAGGCTGCAAGGGTTTGCGTATGCCCGAAAAGCTGATAGTTCGTTCGTGGCCGCCACACACATTCAGTATAGTGAGCGGCTTTTTAGTGGCGTCCCTTTTTAGCTTGGTGAGTAAACTAGACAATGTGTTCATGTTTAAAAGTAAGGTCTACGAGATAGATTCCGTCATCCATGAGTTCAGTAAGAAGACTAGTGCCGCACTGGTAACAATTTTCGGGTTTTGACTCCAGGTTGTTTTGTGAGCCACAGTTTGGACATGTCACAAAATCAGATTTTTCGAATTTTATTAATGTGTTGTCGTCTAATTCACTGCCTGCCAGAAAGCGCAATGTTTCCACAAAATGTTGAGCGTCGATTTTGGATAAGGGTGCTTTGCGTAAGGTTATCTGGCTAGGTAACAATTGATCGTGTTGAGCGGAAATTTCACGAATCTTTTTTAATAAGGTTTTACACTGTGAGGCGTCATGCATTTCCGCTCACCATTTCCCTGTACAATTCTTGTCTTTTTTGGGACTCATGCGCATCAATGAGTTGAATGGCATAGCCTACATGCACCAACACAAAATCACCAGGCTTTGGTTCTTGGTCGGTAACCAAAAACAGATCTACCATGCGTGTCACGCCATTGAGTTCGCATTTGGCGAGAGATCCGTGGATCTCTCCAATTTTCATGGGTATACCTAAACACATAAGTCCACCAATAAATTCACAATTACCAGCATAACTCTTAGGCCTTATGGGTTACAATAGTTAACGCTATTTCGATCGCGGAAAAAAAATGGATCTTTACTATTTGCCTCGATCAGGGTTTAGTCAACTGATTGACGTGCTTCGCAATCACGCCGAAACCATTATGGTGCCAAAGGCCCAAGATGGCGCTATGGTTTTTTCTGAGCTTGACCCGGGCGAAGAAATTGAAGCAGGCTGGCAGGAAGTTCAGGATGCCGGTCGGTATTCATTGGAAAAGACCGAGTCTCCCCGTTGGTTTAAGTGGGCGACGGGGCCACAGGCCTTAAAGCCCATCGTTTACCCTCCCCGTGAAGCGCTTTGGCGGGTGGAGAAACAGGGAATCACTTTCGAGTCTGTTCCAGAGAGCGTTCCTGCCACCGCTATAATCGGCGTTCGTGCCTGTGATCTGGCGGCTCTATCCTTATTGGATAAGCATTTTCTCGGTTCCCAGTTCCCTGACACAGCCTATAAAAGTCGACGGGATTCATTATTCATCGTCGCAGTGGATTGTGCCCGATCAGCAGCTACTTGTTTCTGTGTCTCGACAGGTGATGGGCCCTCTGCTACTCAGGGCTTTGATATCGCCCTTTCTGAATTGGAAGATGGCTTTGTCCTGCGTTCAGGCTCAGCGCGGGGTGAGTCTTTACTTAAAGGATTTTCCCGAGCCAATGAGCGACAAATTACCCTCTCTGAAAAACAAGTAGATCAAGCCATTTCTATGCAGACTCGGCAACTTCCTGCACAAGACCTGCGGTCGTTGATAAACAAATCGCTGGAATCAGATGCATGGGAGGCAATTGCCGCCCGTTGTCTTTCCTGTGGAAACTGTACAAGTGTATGCCCTACTTGTTTTTGTCATAGCGAAAGCGCACTTGCGGAGTTGGATGGTAGCAGCAGTACACAGTATCGCGAGTGGGATTCCTGTTTTACTCAAAGTCATAGTTACATCCACGGAATAGTCATCCGTTCAGAAACTGCCACGCGCTATCGCCAATGGTTTACCCACAAGCTCGCCAATTGGCATGAACAATACGGACGTTCGGGTTGTGTCGGGTGCGGACGTTGTATCAGCTGGTGCCCGGTGGGAATCGATATCACACAAGAGGTGGCTACGCTAAATGGTAACTAATCCTCAAAGCCCTTATCTACCCAAGACGGTGGAAGTGGTGGAACGCATTCAGGAAACACAAACGGTGTTTACCTTAAGACTGCGTTTTATAGACGAAGGTTTCTCTGAACAATATCGTTTTCAGCCCGGCCAATTCAATATGCTCTATCTCTATGGCGTGGGTGAAATACCAATTTCTATTGTCTCTGATCCCGATGGACTTCCTTTTATCGACCACGCGATTCGTGTGGTGGGACGAGTAACCAAAGGGATGGCTAAGCTCAAGAAAGGCGATCGATTAGGGCTTAGAGGGCCGTATGGACAGGGCTGGCCAATGGATTTGGCGCGAGATAAAAATTTACTCGTGATAACAGGGGGCTTGGGTTGTGCGCCTGTGGTTTCTGCAATCAATTATGTGATAGAAAGGCGTGCCGACTTCAACAAGCTCACCATTATGCAGGGTGTTAAGCTTCCTTCAGATCTGGTATGGCGTTCTCGTTATGAGCAGTGGAGTCAGATACCTGATACTGAGATCTATCTGGCGGCAGATGAAGGCGCTGCCAATTGGCCCTGGCATGTGGGGCGAGTCACTGAGCTTTTCGATCGTATGTCATTGGCACCGGATACGGTGGCCATGCTATGTGGTCCAGAGGGCATGATGCGAGTGTGTATCAAGGAGTTGGTACAGCGAACGATTAAAGAGGAATTCATTTTTTTGAGCATGGAGCGCAATATGCAATGCGCGGTAGGAAGCTGTGGGCATTGTCAATTTGGCCCCTACTTCGTGTGTAAGGATGGCCCCGTGTTTTGCTATGCTAAAGTGAAACAGTTACTGGCAATTAAAGGGGTCTAGTATGATGAAGCCCAGACTCGCCGTTCACAAATTTACCTCTTGCGACGGATGCCAGCTCGCTATACTCAATATGGGCGAAGAACTGTTAACACTAGCAGATCTGGTTGACATCGTACACTTTGCAGAGGCCGGACCGGTTGAGCCGGAAGCTCAAGTGGATATCGCCATTGTAGAGGGGAGTGTTTCCACTCCCGATGAACTAGAGCGTATAAAGCGAGTTCGCGAAAATTCCAATTGTCTTATCACCATCGGCGCTTGCGCTACCACTGGTGGTATCCAGGCCTTGCGTAACCATCAAGATAGCTCGCAATGGGTGTCAGACATCTATCCGCAAGCGCAATTTATCCAAAGCTTGAATACCTCTACGGCAATACGGGAACATGTAAGGGTGGACTTTGAATTGTGGGGTTGTCCGGTCAACTCTCGTCAAGTAAAGGCCATGTTACGTTCGCTATTATTTGGCGTAAGCCCTATAGACGAGAAGAGTAGTCTTTGCCTGGAGTGTAAGCGGCAACAGAACCCGTGTGTAGTAGTGACGAAACAAGAGCCTTGCATGGGCCCCTTAACGAGAACAGGTTGTGGTGCACTGTGCCCCCATTTTGGCAAGGCTTGCTTTGCCTGCTACGGGCCTTCTGAAACAGTGAATAGTCACTCTTTAGTTAAGCGTTACCAGGGCTTTGGTGTCAGCAAAGAGGACATGATTAGGCGTTTTAACCATATACAAAACAATGCAGCGGCCTATAAAGAGAGTGTGATTAACATTGCCAGGAACTTTGATGAATAAACGAGAGTTGGAAATAAAAGTTCCAGTATTGGCGCGGGTTGAAGGTGAAGGCTCATTAGAGCTTTTGATCGAAGGAGAAGAACTTCGAGAGGCAAAGCTAAGCATCTTTGAGCCACCCAGATTGTTTGAAAAATTTCTAGAAGGCAGACACTATACTGAGGTGCCTGATCTCGTGGCCCGCATATGTGGGATCTGTCCCGTGGCCTATCAGATGAGTGCGGTACATGCCTTGGAGGGTTTGTTTGATACCCGGATCAGCGAATGGATACGCGCAATGCGTCGTGTCTACTACTGTGGCGAATGGATCGAAAGCCATGCCCTGCATATACACCTGCTTGCGCTACCCGATTTCCTCGGCTATCAAAGTGCACCGGAGATGGCAAAAGACCATCCACTAGCCGTAAAAAGAGGGCTGCGCATACAAGCGCTGGGTAATGATTTGATAAAGCTATTTGGAGGACGGTCCGTCAATCCTGTAGGGGCCGAAGTGGGAGGTTTTTCCGGAGCGCCTACTAAAAAAGAAGTGAATACCCTCTATTCAAGACTGGATCAGTGTATAGACGAAAGCGCAGAACTACTTGAATGGTTGTTGACCTTTTCCCTGCCCGAGAGTAATCAGGACTTTCCCGGCGTTTCCCTTAGGCATGAATATGAATATCCCATGAACGAAGGAAGGTTGGCTTCCAGTGATGGATTAAATATTCCAGTCGATGCGTTTGAGAATCATTTTGTCGAAAGACAGGTACCCCATTCTACGGCTTTTCAGTGTTATCGGGATGATAAGGCCTATCTGGTCGGGCCTTTGGCTCGTTGTGTTCTAAATTCTCAACACTTGAATAAACAAGTAAAGACCATATTAGATGCCGCCAAATTAAAACTCAATGTGGGAAATAGTTATCATAGCCTGATTGCGCGGGCGATGGAGATTTTACACGCTGCCAGCGAAGCCAAAGACTTGCTCCGTAATTATGTAAAACCTAACACCACACGAGAAAAGATTATTACAAAAGCGGGTGTGGCCATTGCAGCGACGGAAGCGCCTCGAGGCACTTTGTGGCATCGTTATGAAATCGATGCAGACGGCCTAGTCTGCAAGGCACGCATCGTTCCTCCCACCAGTCAAAATCAGGCCCGTATCGAAGCGGACCTTCGGCATGCATTAACTACTCTTGGCTTATACAGGCCGGAGGAGGAACTGCGTTTTCAAGCAGAGCAAATCATACGAAACTATGACCCGTGTATTTCATGCGCGACACACTTTTTAGATCTGAGAGTAAACCGACAATGAGCCGGGTTTTGATATTAGGAATAGGCTCAGATCATGGAGATGATAGTTTGGGCTGGGAAGCGCTTAGACGGTTGAGGAAAAAAATAGGAAATGGGCAGGAGATTGAGTTTGTTGAATGTGATGCTTCGATTTTAAATTGCAATGAGAAAATTTCACAATCTGCTAAACTGGTTTTGATTGATGCCATTGCCAATAATGGTGAAGCGGGTGAGATTTACCGATTTGATTTACACTCAGAACTAAGTGCACACACAAGGATTAAGGGCTCGATGAGTTCTCATGGATTAAATGTGTTAGACAGCGTAAGGGTTTTAATTGTCTTGGGATTACTACCAAAAGAATCCACGCTTTGGGGGATTGAGCCCGGCCCTATGGAGCCCAATACTGAAATATCGTCTCGGGTTTTGAAAAGTGTTGAGCGGCTGGTGCAAACTATTTTTGATGAGCTAGTTGTTAATCCTGTTAACAGCTAGTTTGGGTGATCTACTTTCAGCTCACTCACGCTATGTTTGTCGCCTATGACCGATTTCATCCTCTCCTCAAGCTGAAGTTGCGCCAGATCTAGGACTTTGCCGATGATTACCGCGGCATGAGAGTGGAAAAAGCGCATTCGACAGGCGATAGGCTTATGAAGGGCATCCCGGTGAGAAACGTCAAAATCACTCCATGCCAGAACGGGTAGGTCATTTAGTGAACTATCCACCACTAACCACAGGTCGGGTTCCAGCAAGATCTCTAACCCTCTGAGTCCTGTCAGTGGAAGGCGTATGGGTGGCTTCAGACGGAGAAGGGCTACACGGATGGCATTAAAATGGAGTGCGTCCACTGTCGTATTCATCTCAGCGAGATGTGGGACCTCATTTAGGCGTGTATACATTGTCACTCCGTACTTCAATGGCGCTTAAAACATTAGACCATATACCACAGGCTCGGTTCATCGGCCATTAGACCAATTATAAGTCACCAAAACCTAATTTTCACCCGCTCCAATCGATGTGAACTTATTTTTTCTGCTCTTTGCGCTAAACTAGATGATGAAAATGAAAAAACCACTATCCAGGTGTATCAAGCGCATGCAGAACAAGACGCATAGGTTTTCCGCAATAAAACGTAAGTTTAAACAAACAATATTTGTTCCATTTATTTTACTAGCAGCTCTCATTCAGCCTGTTTATGCGCAGATTTCAGGCAAAGAGATTGTAAAAAAAGCGATTGATCAATATCGCGGAAAAACGTCCTATTCAGTATTTACTATGGTGATTCATAGGCCTGATTGGGAGCGTTCCATGACCATGGAGGTGTGGACGCAAGGCCTGGATAAATCTTTAGTACGGGTCATTAAACCAAAAAAAGACGCGGGTAACGGGAATCTTTTGTTGGGCGAAGAGATGTGGAGCTTTACACCAAAAATAAATAGGGTAATTAAGATTCCGGGGAGTATGTCACAACAGAGCTGGATGGGATCGGATTTTTCAAACAATGATATTGCACGCGCGGATGACATTATCGATAAGTACACTCACAGGGTGCTCGAAGAAAAGAAAGAAAACGGTCATCGTCTGTATACAGTAGAGTCTGTCCCACATGAGGACGCACCAGTCGTATGGGGAAAAGAGATTCTTACCATTCGTGACGATTTCGTATTAATGGATCATACTTTTTATGATCAAGCTGGTGAAAAGGTAAAGACACTCACTACTACTAGTATAAAAAAGTTTGATGGTAGAGAAGTTGCAGCCATACAGCGCATGCAAAAAACTGATAAAAAGGACGAATGGACCGAGGTTCGTGTCGAGGAGACCAAGTTCGATATTGCTATTCCTGCGAGGGTCTTTACGCTCTCAAACTTGAGAAATCCCAGAAAATGAATACAACCACGGTGATGGCATGGCGAAACATATGGCGCAACCCCAGGCGTACCATATTGACCATGCTAGCCATCGCTTTTGGCGCGGCACTTTTGGTCTTTAGCGTTGGTTTTCAGTTAGGGCAATATGATTTGATGATTTCTAACTCGGTACGAGTTTATCAAGGTCTGCTTCAGGTTCAGCGAGAAGGATATCAGGAAGAGCCAAAACTTCGCACTTCCATTGAAAATGCAATCGAAGTTGCAAAACAGGTTCGTGATTCGAGTTCGTTTGCCGGTGTTTCTACCAGAGCGAATGGTTTTGCGCTTCTGTCTTCAGAGCAACGTACCTATGGCGTAGCGATAACCGGGGTTGAACCAAATCATGAAAAGCAGGTATCGACAATTCCTGGTTTGGTAAAGCAGGGACGCTATCTTGATCAAATCACCGCAAACGAATTGGTGATCGGAGCAAGTCTCGCCAAGAACATGCGGCTCAAGCTGGGAGATGAGGTCACTTTGCTCGGTACCGGCAGAGATGGCTCGGTGGCAGCAGCGATACTTCCCGTAGTGGGAATTTTTGAATCCGGCTCTAGGGACTTGGACCGTTCTCTCGTTCAAATACCGCTACAAACGTTTCAGGAAATTTTCGCAATGGGAACGCATGCACATAGTATCGTAATCTTTGATGAACGAATCGACCAGGTAGCGTTGTTTCAACAACACATATCTTCACTGTTACCAAACGAAGGGTTAACAACATTACGTTGGGATCAGGTTCAGCCCGGCCTCAAAGAAATGATCGAATTGGACTATTCGTCGGGATGGTTCACCTATTTCATACTGGTTGCGATTATTACTTTTAGCATCATGAATACCTTTTTAATGGCAGTCCTGGAGCGGACCCGTGAATTCGGAATCATGCTGGCTTTGGGTTTCAAACCGTTTAGCATTGGAAAAATGCTAATCATCGAGGCCTTTTTTCTTACCTTGATTGCTCTTTTGTTTGGTACTGCCTTGGGACTAGCCGTGAACACCTATTTCTATTTCTACGGCCTGTCTATTGAGGGGATGGAAGAAATGGCCGCCATGTTTAACATGCCTTCCGTCATTACACCACAGATTTCTCTAAAGAGCATCACCATGGGGCCATTGGTGATTTTAGGATTTACCTTGCTTGCGGCACTCTATCCTGCCTTGAAAATCCGGCGTTTGGAACCCGTTGAAGCGATGAGGCACGTTTAGCATGTCGAACGCGATGCTTCTGTTCTCACTGGCCTGGCGAAATCTTTGGCGTAACCGGCGACGAACTTTGTTGATCTTGTTCGCTATTGTTCTTGGTGGCTGGGCGATGATAGTAATGGCGGCCTTTATGCGCGGGATGGTTATGCAGGTGTTTGACGATACAATTGAAAACCTCACAGGTCACATTCAAATACACCATCCTGGCTATTTAGATGACCCTGTTATTGATTACAATTTTTCAATAGGACCTGATCTGGAAAAGGTGCTATCTGATTCTGCAATCGCTCACTGGGCGAGTCGAATTCGTATTCCTGCTGTCGTGGCCAGTGAGAGGGAGTCCGTCGGTGTTATGCTGCTTGGTATTGATCCTGATCGTGAGGCCAAACTGTCATTTCTAGAGGAATCTGTGGTTGAAGGTAAGTATTTTTCCAGTGATGAAGAGAAAGGAATTATAATCGGAAAGAAATTGGCTGATCGATTGGAAACCCAGTTGGGTCGCCGTGTAGTGCTGATGTCCCAGGATAGGACTAATCAGCTTAGGGACGGAGGGTTTCGGATTGTGGGAATCTTTGACGCCCCCTTAGAGATGACAGAATTGTCATGGGTCTTTTTAACTAGGAAGCAAGCCGCAGAATTTGTGGCGTTAGGTGACCAGTTGTCCGAAATTTCGATCAGGTTGAAGGAGCCCGAAAATTCCGAAGCGTTATCGATCAAAATGTCTGATAGTTTAAAAAATCTTGACGTAAAGTCCTGGCACAAAGTCGATCCCTTTTTGAAAGTGATGGTAGAGGTTTATGACTCCAGTGCCATAATTTGGCATCTGATCGTTTTTCTTGCTATGGCCTTTGGGATAGTTAACACGATGTTAATGGCCGTGTTTGAGCGCACACGGGAATTCGGCTTGTTTATCGCTTTAGGTTTAAAGCCCAGATTTATTTTGGGACAAGTCTGGCTTGAAGGGATTCTGCTTATTTTAGTTGGACTTGCTGTAGCAAATCTGGTTTCCTGGTTAACAGTATTAGCGACAGGTGACGGTATTGATGTGTCGGCATTTGCCCGAGGGATGGAGATGATTCAAATGTCGAACATCATTCCATTTGTGATCACCCAAAAAGATCTGGTGATTGCCAATGTCACCGTAATCGTTTTAGGGGTCTTGACGGGCCTTTACCCCGCATGGAAGGCGTCCAGGCTGGTTCCGGCTGATGCATTGACGAGGGTATGATGGACGCAGTTGTAATATGCAAAGACGTTAAGAAGGTCTACCGACAGGGAAAGATAGAGGTGCATGCGCTAACCGATGTGGATCTGGAGTTAGAGCGTGGTGATTTTGCCTGT